>JANRLZ010000310.1:0-17904 GCA_033762055.1 Saprospiraceae bacterium | reverse complement strand
TAGGGCCGGTCGAAGAAGCAGGTAAACTGCGCTTCCGGGTGCTGCGCGGCCATGCGCCGCAGCACCTCCTCCGCGAAGCGGCTGATTCCTTCGATCCGGTGCGGCAGCAGCAGGCGGGCAGCCGTTTTTTTCTGCCAGTCCGGGGATGGTAGGGCATTCGTCGTCTTTATCGGCAATGCCATCGTCGTCGGTATCGGGACAACCTTTCAGGTGTACCGGCCCGCCGATGCCTGGGCAAGCGTCTTTGTTGTCGGGGATGCCGTCGCTATCCGAATCCGGGCAGCCTTTCCAGCGCAATTCGCCTGTCATATCGGGACAGAGATCTTCGGCGTCGGCTACGCCGTCTTTGTCGCGATCCACGGGCGGACAGCCCCGATAGGCCGCTACGCCTTTAATATCCGGGCAGTTATCGTCTTTGTCGGCTACGCCGTCTTCGTCGCGGTCGGGGCAACCTTGCAAGGCCGGCAGGCCATAATCAGCAGGACACAGGTCGTGCATGTCGGCGATACCGTCGCGATCGGCGTCGGGACAACCTTTCATGCTGCGCAGGCCCGGCAGGTCAGGGCAATCGTCGCGATCGTCGGGTACCCCGTCGGCGTCGGTATCGGCTACCGGAATTTTGTCTTCGATGGGACCGGCCCTTCTGCCGCGCGTTTGTTTTTTGGCTTTGCCAAATGAATAAGTCAGCAAGGCGCCTGCGGCAAAAAACCAGTCGTTTTTACCCGGATTGCCGGCAACGCTGATTCCGTCGAGATAGTCGTTGAGCGTCACGCGGATACCGCCTTCCAGTCCCAGCGTCATTCGTTCACCGGCGCGTAAGCGCAGGCCGGCGAGCAGGGGGATGGCGACATCTACCCGTTGCGCATGGGCTTTATCAATAGCAGCCAGATCAGGATCAATGTAATCGTTGCCGTT
Organism: Saprospiraceae bacterium; assembly: GCA_033762055.1. Classification (GTDB taxonomy): domain Bacteria; phylum Bacteroidota; class Bacteroidia; order Chitinophagales; family Saprospiraceae; genus M3007. The sequence continues at coordinate 16,989 of JANRLZ010000310.1, read as the reverse complement.
TTCATCGTTCCAGCTTACTTCCGGGCGGGAGTAAGTGCCGCCAATGCCGAGTGCAAAAAAAGGCGCGAGTGTTTTCCGGCTTTCGGCGTTCCTTCCTTTTCGTTGTTGATAGAGTCCGAAAGGATAAATTTCTCCTATGGCAGCCAGCTCAAACAAGGGGCCATCAAAAGCCATTCCGCGGAGCGGTCGCCAGGGGGGGGAATTGTAATGCTGGTCTTTGCCGGATGTTTGTGCATACAGCAGCTGGAGGCGTGCCGCAAAGTAATTGCCGGCATTATAGCGGCCATGCAGGGAAAACGCGGGGTGTAAACCAAACCATTTCTCTCCGGCGGCCAGTTGGTTGATTTCGCCATTTACAGCAGCCATTCCGATGCCTGCGCCCAATTCCCAGGGGTGGGGTGTTTGCGCCTTGGCCGACAGCGAGGTGGCTATAAAAAAGTACAGGATCGTTTTTCTCATCGTGTAATCGTTCTTGGAAGGGGCGAGGCTGCCCTTTCTGGTGTTTTCTCGCACAAAACTCCCCTTTTTGTCGCATAGGAACGGGTGAATAATAACTTATCAATTTGATGTGCGTCCTTTTTGCCCTGATTCGTGATCTTTTTGGTTAAATAACCCCGCTATTCGCCCAAAAAGATCACGAATCAGGGTAAAAACTAAACTACCTGAAATTCACAAGTTTTTATTCCCCCGTTCCTTAAAAGTCAAATCAAAAACTTTGCCATACCCTCGCCGGTGTACTTGCGCCACTTTTTCCCACCGTTCGATATTTGTCCTTGCAATTTCTCCACTTTCTACCACCAGTTTTCCTATAAAGAACGACAAAGGCAATATTTGTTTATTTGTACCCGTTTTTTTCATGAAAAACAACATGAAGACGACCTGATATTCATAAATAACCGCGCGTTTTTTCTAGGGTTTTAAAAAATTTAAATTCAAAAGCAACATATTAAATTGTTGATTTACAGTATTTTAAAAAACATTAAAAAAATTTTTTTACAAAAAAATGGCGCTTTGGTGTACAAAAGTGGGAAAATGTGGAAAATACTTATACTTTTGTGCCTGTGAAATGGTGACGAATCCCACGTTTGTCTCACCGGCTCATACTTAGCAGAACGTTAGTCCCACGCTACACGCATGCAACTCATCGGCGAATACCCGGTGGCTCTGGATGAAAAGGGCCGCCTGCGCTTGCCAACTGCGCTACTCCGTCAACTGCCCGCCCTTACTGGTGCGGCCAATGGCGAGGGTGCAGCCTATGAGTTTGTAGTGAACAGGGGGTTTGAAAAGTGTCTTACACTTTACCCCAAACCGGTCTGGGACGGCATCGCTGCCAGGTTGAGCCGTCTCAATAGCTTTAATGACCGGCACCGCGCCTTTGTGCGCGCCTTCCACTACGGCGCGTACCCGCTTACGACCGACAGCGCGGACAGGATCCTGTTGCAAAAGCCTTTGATGGATTACGCGGGAATCACCAGGGAAGCAATTCTGTTGGCCATGAACGACAAGATTGAAATCTGGTCGGCCGAACATTATGCTTCCACCGCTGCCTTCGACCCGGGTCAGTTTGCCGATTTGGCCAACGACGTAATGGGCGGAGACGAAATGTAAAGGCCTTGCGGCGAAAACAAGTCCTTCTGTTTTCGCAACAAGACCCGTACATGCGGTTTGCACCAGGCAAACAGCAAGGAAAAGTATGGTGTACCATGAGTCTGTCCTCTTACGCGAAAGTATTGATTTGCTGGGTGTTGTACCCGGTGGAACTTATGTTGACGCGACTTTTGGCGGCGGCGGACATTCCAGGCTGATGCTTGAAAAAATGGGCGGCAAAGGTCGCCTGTTCGCCTTCGATCAGGACGAAGACGCGAAGCGAAACACTGAGCAGCAGGAATTTTCAGGGAATCCTTCCTTCTTTTTTGTCTCCTCGAATTTCAGGCATTTGAAACGCCAGCTACGTGCAGAAGGTGTTCGGCCCGGTTCGGTTCAGGGGGTGCTGGCCGATCTCGGCGTAAGCAGTCACCAGCTGGATACGGCCGAGCGGGGTTTTTCCTATCGTTTCGAAGCCGCACTGGATATGCGGATGAACCGAAGCGACGGTGAAACAGCTGCCGACCTGCTCAATACGCGCAATGCCGCCGAGTTGCAGCGCATTTTCAGCGAATACGGTGAGTTGCGCAACGCCAAAACCCTGGCCCTGGCGGTGGTGCAGGAGCGGGAGAAAAAGCCCTTTCGCAGCACCGGCGATTTGGTGGAATTGTGCAGTAAAAACCTCATGGGCGAACGAATGCGCTACCTGTCGCAGGTTTTTCAGGCCCTCAGAATGGAGGTGAACGACGAACTCGGCGCTTTGAAAGATTTTTTGCGCGACGCACAGGAAATGCTGGCGCCACAGGGAAGGCTGGCAATTATCACTTTCCATTCCCTGGAAGACCGTATGGTGAAAAATTTTATGAAAACCGGCAATGTGGAAGGAGAACTGGTGCAGGATTTTTATGGAAACATCGAACGACCCTGGGATTTGGCTACCAAAAAACCCGTTGAGCCCGGGGCAGAAGAAACCGCTAAAAATACCCGCGCCCGAAGTTCCAAACTCCGGGTGGCGATAAAACGAGGATAAACCCCTGAAAAGAAGGAAAACCGGCAGCATAGATACACATGGCTAATAAACTGCTCAATGCCCTCAATGTCAGTCAGCACACCACCAACCTGGTGTTTGGCAACTTTCAGTTCCTGCTGTTTTTGAGCGGCCTGGGTATTCTGTACATCGCCAACGCACATTTTGCCGAAAAAGGCGTACGTCGCATTCAAACCCTGCAAAAAGAAATCAAGGAGTTGAAATGGGAGTACACCTCTATCAAAAGTGAAACGATGTACAAGTCCATGCAAAGCCAGATAGATGAAAGCCTGGAGCCGGTAGGGCTCGACCTCGAAAACAAAGGCCCCAAAGTCATACAAGTGAAATAACCGGAAAAAAGAACCATGCTCAACGTCAAAAATGAAGTCCTCATCCGCGTGTACTCGGTTGCCGCCGTAGTATTAGTGGTGGCTGTGGTGATTTTGACGCGCCTGTTTCAACTGACGATCACGGATGCCCACAAGTGGGAAGCCAAGGCCGACAGCCTGTACGTAAAACTGGTGGATGCGCCCAGTCAGCGCGGCAACATCCTTGCCGACGACGGGTCGTTACTCGCCACCTCATTGCCGTTCTTTGACATACATTTTGATGCAAAAGCCGAGGGGCTGACCCCGGAGATTTTTAACGACCAGGCCATAGACAGCCTTTCCTGGCTGCTCTCGACATATATTGATCAGCAGTACACGCCCGGCGCCTACCGACAGTGGTTCGATACCCTGCGCGCGGCGGATAAAACAGCCAGAGGCATACGTTATGTGCCCATTGCCAAAAACTTGCCTTATTCCAAGTACCTGTTAATCAAAACATTTCCGATATTTCGGGAAGGTCGGCACAGCGGCGGGTTTATTGCCGAACAAGTGAGTAAACGCGAGCGTCCGTTTAAAATTCTGGCCCAGCGCACCATCGGGTATGCCCAGCGGGAAGGCGCTTTGCCGGTGGGCATCGAGGGCAGTTTTAATACCATTCTGGAAGGTAAACGGGAAGACCACCCCAAACAACTCATGCTACGCGTGCCGGGCGATGTTTACATCCCGGTCAACGACCTGGCCGAGATCGAGCCGGCAGCCGGCGACGATGTGGTGACCACCCTCGATATCAATATCCAGGATGCTGCAGAAACCGCGCTGCTCAACGCCTGCCAGTCGCACAATGCCGATCATGGCTGCGCCATCGTCATGGAAGTGAAAACCGGAAAAATCAGGGCCATGGCCAATATTGGCAGGACGGAATTTGAAGGAAAAACCGGGTACTGGGAAACTTATAATTACGCCGTTGGCGAACGAGTGGAACCGGGTTCGATGTTTAAACTTGCTTCTTTTATGGCCATGCTCGAAGCCGGCGGACTCGATGATTTTGAGGAGAAAGTACCTGTTTATGGGGGGAAAGTCAAGATCTACGAGGAAGAACTCGTGGATGCCGTACCGCATGGACTCGATTCCATGACCATCCGGCAAATTTTTGCCCAGTCGTCGAATGTTGGAACTGCTACGCTCACTCAGAAATATTTTAAAAACAAATCCGCCTCTTTTGTTCGTCAACTCCGCGATTTCAATCTTGACATGCCGACCGGTATCGAAATCGGTGGCGAGGAAAATCCGGTGATAAAAAACCCGGAAGATCCCAAAAGCGAATGGAGCGGCACTTCCTTGCCCTGGATGAGCATCGGCTACGAATTGTTGCTCACCCCCTTGCAATTACTGACTTTCTACAACGCAGTGGCCAACGACGGTCGTATGATGAAACCCTACCTGGTGCAACGACTTGAGCACTACGGCGAAACCGTGAAAGAGTTCCGCCCGGTGACCTTGCGCCACAACATTGCCTCACAAAGTACGATCCGAAAAGCCAAAGACCTGCTGAAGGAAGTAATCAAAACCGGTACCGCCCAAAATATTTATACCCCTCTGTTCGACATCGCAGGCAAGACCGGTACGGCGCAGTTGAATTATCACAAATTCCGTGCGACAAAAGGCATTCGCCACCAGGCCGGTTTTTGTGGCTTTTTTCCCGCCGACAACCCGGTTTATTCCTGCATTGTAGTCATCAGTGAGCCGGAGCGGGGCGGTTATCACGGCGCCGAAGTGGCAGCGCCGGTTTTTAGGCAAATTGCCGAAAAATGCTTTGCCATGAAAGCCGAACTGCACCGGCCCATCAATGCCGAAGCGCCGGCGCCCTTGAAATTCAGTCAGTTGCCCAGTTATGACGCCGGTTCGAAAAAAGACATGAAAGAAAGCCTGCGCTGGCTGGGACTCGATTTTTCCGCCGAACCGGATGTGGCCGAATGGGGCGTGATTATCTCGAGAGACAGCCTGGGTCTTCAAATGCAAAACCGGGCAGTAGGCGATAAAGCCATCCCTTCGGTAGTGGGCATGGGTTTGAAAGATGCAATTTATCTGCTCGAAAACAGAGGATGTCGGGTGCGGGTGGAAGGCGTGGGGAAAGTGCGACGACAAAGCCTGGCGCCTGGAACAAGAGCCAATGGGCAGACTTGCGTGCTGTTTCTGGAGTGATTCACAGAAAGCGTTAATCACCCAATCAAATCAATCACAAAAATCAAATAAATCATAGTCAACGATGCTTTTAGCCCAGCTGCTGCAAAACCTCCCGGTACTCGAATCATCGGGACACGGCGACATCGAGATCAACCAGATCCGGTTCGATAGCCGAGCCGTGCAGCCCGGCGATGTATTTGTAGCGGTGCGCGGAGTGTCGGCAGATGGGCATCAGTTCATTGACAAGGCGATAAACAATGGCGCCGCTGCAATAGTGGCAGAAAAAGGAGCCGTGATAGCCCCGGGCATACCGGTGGTGCAAGTTGCTGATTCGACAGAAGTTCTGGGGCAAATAGCGGCCAATTTTTACCGGCACCCTTCCCGCGACCTTGCGCTGGTGGGCATTACCGGCACCAACGGAAAAACCACGACGGCGACCCTGCTTTGGCAACTTTTTACTGCATTGGGTTTCAAATGCGGCCTCATCGGAACGGTAGAAAACCGGATTGGCGACAAGGTGCTGGAAAGCACCCATACCACGCCCGATGCTGTGCGATTGCATGCCATCCTGCGTGAAATGGCCGATGCCGGCTGCAGCCATGTTTTTATGGAAGTGAGCAGTCATGCCGTTCACCAGCGACGTATTGCGGGGGCGGAGTATGCCGGCGGCGTATTTACCAACCTGACACACGACCATCTTGATTATCATCAAACTTTTGCGGCCTATCGCGATGCCAAGAAGCGGTTTTTTGATGATTTGCCAAAAACAGCCTTTGCCCTGACCAATGCAGATGATCGCAACGGGGCGGTGATGTTGCAAAATACCGCAGCAACCAAACTAACCTATGCACTGAAAAAACCGGCCGATTTTAAAGCAAAAATTGTAGAAAACAGCCTGGAAGGATTGCATTTTGAGTTGAACGGCACGGAAGTACACGCCAGAATGATCGGCGAATTCAACGCTTACAATCTCACGGCAGCCTATGCAGTTGCCGAAGTGATGCTCGGAAAAAACGGCGTTCAAAAATCAGACCTGCTCACTGCGCTCAGCGACCTGCTCGGCGCCGAAGGCCGATTCGACTACGTCGTACACCCCGCCAAACCGCATTGCATCGGTATTGTGGATTATGCCCATACACCCGACGCTTTGGAAAAAGTGCTGGAAACCATTGTAAAACTAAAAAAGAAAAACGCCCGCATCCTCACCATAACCGGCGCCGGCGGCGATCGCGACAAAACCACAAGGCCGGTAATGGCACAAGTCTGCGCCCGGTTGAGCGACCAGCTGATACTGACTTCCGACAACCCGCGCACCGAAGATCCGGCCGCAATTTTGAAAGACATGGAGGCGGGATTAACCCCGGAAAACCTGCACAACACGCTCACGATCCAGGATCGGGCGCAAGCGATAAAAACAGCAGTAAAAATGGCAAATGCCGGCGATGTTATTCTGGTCGCCGGAAAAGGCCACGAAAAATATCAGGATGTCATGGGAGTAAAACACCCTTTCGACGACAAAGAAACCCTCCTGAATGCCATGAAAAACGACCGATAGAAAGTATCCGCGGTATCGGCATGATCCGCGTATAAAGATAAAATAGTGGAGGGACTACTATTTTGATTTTGAGCAGGTTATGGGGCGATGAAATATCGCCCCACAACCGAATTACACAGTGAATTATGAAACGCCATGCTGACCCATCTTTTTGAATACCTGAAAGAACACAGCGACCTGCCCGGAGCGGGCTTGTTTAAATTCATCTCCTTCCGGGCGGGATTGGCCATGATCCTGTCGCTGCTCATCTCGATGATCATCGGCCGGCGCATCATTGACTGGCTGCGGAAGGCGCAAATTGGCGAAACAGTCCGCGATTTGGGGCTGGCGGGGCAAATATCAAAAGCAGGTACGCCTACCATGGGCGGTATCATCATCGTAGCGGCGACCATCATTCCCTGTTTGCTGATTGCCCGCCTGGATAATGTGTACATTCTGCTGATGCTGTTCAGCACCGTCTGGATGTTTGCCATCGGTTTCATTGACGACTATATCAAGGTGTTTAAAAAAGACAAAGAAGGATTGAAAGGGCGGTTTAAAATCATGGGTCAGGTAGGATTGGGGCTGATCGTCGGGATAACCATGCTGGTAAATGATGAAGTGGTGGTGCGTATGGAGCCTTCAGTGGCGGAACAAAACGGGTATGAGGTAATGGAATCGTTGTTTATCAAAGACCCTGCGGCCCCGAATACTTACAAGGAAATGGTGTACGTGAAGGCCCCGATCACCAATGTACCGTTTTTCAAAAACAACGAACTGGATTACTCGCGGTTTTTGTGGTTTTTAGGCGATAATGCCCGCGATTTGAGTTCGATATTATTCGTCATTATGGCGATCATCGTCATCACCGCTGTGAGCAATGGCGCCAATCTGACGGATGGGCTGGATGGACAACTGGCGGGCGTTTCGGCCATTGTATGTGTAGCATTGGGGATTCTGGCTTACGTGAGCGGCAACTCGGTAGCGGCCGATTTTTTGAAGATTTTTTATATCCCTTACAGCAGCGAACTGGTTGTTTTTTCGGCTTGTTTGCTGGGCGGTTGCATCGGCTTTTTGTGGTACAATGTGTTTCCGGCACGTGTATTCATGGGAGATACAGGCAGCCTGACCCTGGGCGGAATGATTGCAGCGATGGCCATTATTCTCCGGAAGGAGTTGTTGATTCCGGTATTGTGCGGGGTGTTTTTGGTGGAAAATCTGTCGGTAATTATTCAGGTTTGGTGGTTCAAACGCACCAAAAAGAAATATGGCGAGGGGCGAAGGGTGTTTTTAATGGCGCCGCTGCACCATCATTTTCAAAAGAAGGGATACCATGAAGTAACGATTTCAGTGCGCTTCTGGATTGTTCAGATACTGTTGGCTGTAGCGACGATAATTACCCTCAAAATCAGGTAAATCTATATAAGAAGACGCTGACCCATTATGATAGAACGCGGATAACGCGTTACGAAGCATCTGCGTCATCCGCGTTCAATAAGAAAACAGGAAAATGAAAAAACACCTTGTCATATTAGGTTCCGGCGAATCCGGTACAGGTGCGGCGCTGCTGGCCCGCTATCTGGGATATGAGGTGTTGGTAAGCGACAAAGGCCCGATCAAGGAGCCATTCAAAACAGAATTGAACAATGCCGGTATCCAATGGGAAGAAAATCAGCACAGCCTGGATAAAATCCTCCAGGCGGATGAAATAATCAAAAGTCCGGGTATTCCTGAAAAATCGGAAGTGATGCAGGCCGTGCGGGCCAAAGGCATGAACGTGATCGGAGAAATTGAATTTGGTTGGCGGCACGCAGGAAAATGCCGCATCGTGGCCATTACCGGTTCGAACGGGAAAACGACCACCACTGAATTGACCTATCACCTCATGAAAACAGCTGAATTGGATGTAAGAAAAGGAGGCAATGTGGGGAATTCTTTTGCCCGAATGACGCTGGATGATTTGAAAAACGACCGGATAAAAGATGGAAACCGGGTTTTCGTGCTGGAGGTTTCCAGTTTTCAACTCGATGATATTCAGCAGTTCAGGCCCAAAATTGCCATGTTGCTGAATATTACGCCCGATCATCTGGACCGATACGACTACAAATTGGAAAACTACGCCGCGTCGAAGTTCAGGATCACGATGAATCAACGCCGAGGCGACCAGTTTATTTACAATGCTTTCGACCCCGTTTTAAAAGCGCACATGCCGGCAATCGCCGCCGGCAAGGTAGCCATCCGGAAAGGGTTTTTCAAAAACGGCCAAATCAAGGCCGGGAAACAATTTTTCGATCTGACGCAGAGCGCGTTGCGTGGCCCGCATAACATGTTCAACGCCGTATGCGCCATTCGGGCAGCCCTGTTGCTCGGGGCAGCAGCGGATAAAATCCAGGCGGGCTTGAACAGTTTTACACCGCCGCCACACCGGCTGGAAAAAGTAGCCATGATCGGTGGAGTTACCTGGATCAACGATTCGAAAGCGACCAATGTGGATTCGGTGTATTACGCCTTGCAAGCCATGGATGCACCCACCGTCTGGATAGTCGGCGGAACCGATAAGGGGAATGATTATGCGCCCATTATGAAGTGGGTAAAAAAGAAAGTAAAAGCCATAGTGTGCATGGGGGTAGACAATTCAAAACTGCTGTCCACCTTCGGGAAAATGAACATCCCGATGGTTGAAACCCGCAGCGCATGGGAAGCAGTAGCAGCCGCAGAAAAGTTTGCCGTTGCCGGCGATACGGTGTTGCTCAGTCCGGCTTGTGCAAGTTTCGACCTGTTCAAGAATTACGAAGACCGGGGTACACAATTCCGGGAAGCGGTATTAAAAATAAAAGCCCTCTTAAACTGATGCCAACCATCGCGCTTGAAATGGAACGTTTGCGAAATCCTTACTCCGGCCTGGGGCAGTATTGTCTGCATTTGGGTCATGCTTTTGCCGCTGAAAAAGGGGCGAAAGACCTGGATTTTGCCTGTCTGGTTCCAGCTGAGCGCGTGGGAGAATTTGGAGAAACCATGCGGTACAAAGCAGTACGGCCCTGGCACAAAATCTTTGGGCCTGACTTTGGCGAGTCGCTCTGGCATTGCATGCACCAGGATTCAAACTATACGCCGCGCCGCAGGAAAACTAAACTGATTTACACCATTCACGACCTGAATTTTCTGGATCGCCCGGATTATTCAGCAGCAAAAAAACAACACCGTCTGACAGCGCTTCAGGCAAAAATAAACCGCGCCAACGGGCTGGTTTACATCTCGGAATATGTGCAGGATTGGGTACATGCAAATTTGATCGTCGCACAGGATACCCTGGAAAAGGTGATCTACAACGGCGGACGGTTGACGGTGGACGGCGGACGGTGGACGGTGGACGGCGGACGGTGGACGGTTGACGGTGGACGGCGGACGGCGGACGGTGGACGGTTGACGGTGGACGGTGGACGGTGGACGGTGGACGGTGGACGGTGGACGGTGGACGGTGGACGGCGGACGGTTGACGGTGGACGGTTGACGGCGGACGGCGGACGGTGGACGGTGGACGGTGGACGGCGGACGGCGGACGGTAATGCCGCTCCTCATCCCGCATCCCTCATCCCTCCTCCCTCATCCCTCATCCCTCCTCCCTCATCCCTCCTCCCTCCTCCTTCATCCCTCCCGCCCTTTCTGTTTTCAATCGGCATTCATCCCAAAAAGAACTACCATGTTTTGATGCCGATTTTGGCGGAAAACAAAGGGTACCAATGGATAATTGCAGGGCCGGACAGCCGGGGCTACCGGGCTAAAATAGAACAGGAAGCGCAGCGCTGGGGGGTAGCGGATCGAATTAATTTTTGTGGACCGGTGGGCAATGAAGAAAAGCGAAATTACTACGAACAGTGCTCGGCTTTGCTGTTCCCTTCACTTTCGGAGGGCTTTGGGCTGCCGGTGGTGGAAGCGATGTCGTTGGGCAAGCCGGTGTTTTTATCAGACCGCACGAGTTTGCCGGAAATTGGTGGCAAGGAAGCCTATTACTTCAGTGATTTTGAACCGGAAAACTTGTGTAAAACTTTCAGGGAAGGTATGCAGCAGTTTGAAAAAGACCCTGACAAACCCGCAAGGATGATTGCCTGGGCCAATCAATTCAGCTGGGAAAAAGCCGCCGACCAATACCTCGAATTCTATCAACAACTTCTAAACTAAACCTCCCTAAACGCCATAAACCTCCCTAAACCCAATAAACCCTCATCAACCATATACACCCACCTTATGTCACTCGGCAACCGCATAGCAGCAGAACTCAGGGGCGATCGTACGATCTGGATGATCGTCGCCGTGCTGAGCCTTTTCAGCATACTGGCCGTATTTTCTTCGGCTGGCTGGGAGGCCTGGCGTTCGCGTGGCGGCAACACGACCGGCATGTTGATCGGGCACCTGGTTAAACTGGCATTCGGGTTGTTTCTGGTGTATTTGTGTCATCTGATTCATTACCGACGCTATCAGCAATTTGCCCGCCCGATGTTGTGGCTAACGGTTCCATTGTTGATTTTCACCCTCTTTTTTGGTCAAAATATCAATGATGCCAATCGCTGGATCAGTGTTGCCGGCATCAGTTTCCAGCCTTCGGAAATGGCCAAAATCGCCCTGATAATCTATGTGGCGCGTGCGCTGACGGTTAAACAGGAATACATCAGCAGTTTACGGCAGGCATTTTTCCCCATCATCATCCCGGTGGTGCTGGTATGCGGATTGATCGCGCCTTCCAACCTCAGCACGGCGATGATTTTGTTCGCCACCTGTATTTTACTGATGTTCATGGGACGGGTAAGTGCACAATACATCATAATGATGATGGTGTTGGGCGCCATGGTATTTGCCATTCTGGTGGGTATCGGCAAAGTATATCCGGAACTTGATCTGGTACGGGTAAAAACCTGGGAGCGACGCGTCGAGACTTTTTTGCACGACGAAGACGGCGGTTATCAGGTGCAGCAGGCCAAAATAGCCATTGCCAAAGGCGGCATTTTTGGCAATGGCCCGGGCAATTCCATGATGCGCCACTATTTACCCTATTGCAATGCGGACTTCATTTACGCCATCATTTGCGAAGAATACGGACTAATCGGCGGGACGCTGGTGCTGGCTTTGTACGTGTTATTGTTTTTGCGAAATGTGCGGCTGGTTACGCAAAGTCCGAAGGCATTCGGGGCCTTTTTGGCCATTGGTCTCAGTCTGATGCTGACGGTGCAGGCGCTGGCCAATATGGCCGTCAACCTCAATCTGGTGCCGGCAACAGGGCTGACCCTCCCGCTGGTTTCGATGGGCGGCACCAGTGTGCTGTTTACCTGCATCTCGCTGGGAATGATTTTGAGCGTGAGTAAATATATTGAAAGCCTGGAATAAAAGCATGCCGACTTTATCAGCATAAACCATGTTTCAAACCAGCTTCCTAACCTTGGTGACTACAACATGAGCAACAACAAATTAAAAATACTCATCACCGGCGGCGGTACCGGCGGGCATGTCTTCCCGGCGATCGCCATCGCTGATGCGATCAAAAAACTGCGCCCCGATGCGGAATTTCTGTTCGTCGGCGCAACCGGTAAAATGGAAATGGAACGCGTGCCAAAAGCCGGTTATGAAATTGTGGGACTGAATATCGCGGGTTTTCAGCGGAGTATGAGTTTGAAAAACCTCTCATTTCCGTTCAAACTGTTGAAAAGTTTGTGGAAAGCCCGTGACATCGTGCGGAAGTTTCAACCCAATGTGGTAATCGGAACAGGCGGCTATGCCAGCGGGCCGGTTATGCGGGCGGCACAACGGGCAGGCATTCCGACTTTGATTCAGGAACAAAACTCATATGCCGGAGTGACAAACAAAATTCTGGGTAAACGGGCGGGCAAGGTTTGCGTGGCTTATGATCACATGGAGCAGTTTTTTCCAACGGATAAAATTGTGTTTACCGGCAACCCGGTGCGCTCGGATATTTTAAACCTCGAGGGAAAGCGCGGCGAAGGATTACAATACTACGGACTTGATCCGGAAAAGAAAACCATCGTGGTCATTGGGGGGAGTTTGGGCGCAAGAACCCTGAACAATGCCATGCGCGACAACGTGGAGTTTTTTGAAAAATACGACGGTATTCAGGCGGTTTGGCAGTGCGGCAAGTTTTATGAATATGAATACAGCGCCATGGAAACCGCCAAGTTGCCCAATGTGCATTGCCGGGCTTTTATTGATCGGATGGATCTGTTGTACGCTGCAGCCGATTTGATCATATCGCGGGCAGGGGCTTTGAGTATCAGTGAGTTGTGTTTGGTGGGGAAGCCTGTCATTCTGGTGCCTTCACCCAATGTGGCAGAAGACCACCAAACCAAAAATGCACTGGCTTTAGTTGAAAAAGGCGCTGCCCGACTGGTCAGGGATGCCGACGCCGGTGAAAAAATGTTGCAGGATGCCCTCCTGATACTTGAAAGTGAAGCCCTGGCATTCAGTCTCAGCGAAAGCATCCGGCAAATGGGCCGCCCCAACGCAGCGGAAGCCATCGCAAGAGAAGCCATTAAATTAACAGAAGAACGCTAACATCATGAAAATCAATTTTTTAATCATCTGCCTGACTGCCTTGATCTGCGTGTCTTGCAAAAAAATCAACGATAAAAACCCGGCGCTCATGGGCGCCTGGCAGGGAACAGAATGGACCATCATGGATAAACCCGGCGACATGGATGCCTCGCAGGTGCAATTCGAATTCAGGGAAGATGGAACCTACAACGCCCAATTCGGCAGTCAAAAACAAAACGGAACCTGGCGTACCGAAAAAGACAAACTCTACACCACTGAAACCGGGAAAAAAGAAATTATGGTCAAACTCCTGCAGGCCACCGGCGCCCGGCTGGAATTCGAAATGAACCGGGGCGGACAGAAGGAGGTGTTAAAACTGATAAAAAAATAAACCTGACAGAACCGCAACGAAGGACATGGAATTCAAGGCCATCAAAAAAATCTACTTCATCGGCATTGGCGGCATCGGCATGTCGGCCCTGGCCCGCTATTTCCGCCTGCATGGCGCGGAGGTACACGGCTACGACCGCACTGAAACCGAACTGACCCGCGCGCTGGCAGCAGAAGGGATGCATGTCCACTACGACGATGATGTAACGAAAATTCCGGACGGAGTTGATCTCGTGGTGTGGACCCCCGCCGTGCCAAAAGATCTGGCCGAATTAAACTGGTTTATCGAACGCGGCTACCCCCTGAAAAAACGCGCCGAAGTACTGGGTATCATCAGCCGGGCCAAACGCTGTGTTGCCATTGCCGGCACCCACGGGAAAACCACGACCTCGACCCTGACGACCCACCTGATGCGCAGCAGCGGTATAGATGCTACTGCATTCGTGGGGGGGATTTCGGGCAACCTGGGTTCCAATTTCGTGGAAGGCAAAAGCGACTGGGTAGTCGTGGAAGCCGATGAATACGACCGCAGTTTTCTGCACCTGCACCCCGATGTGGCTGTCCTGAATTCCATAGATCCCGATCACCTCGATATTTATGGAACACCGGAAGCCGTAACAGAAGCCTACCGGCAATTTGTCCGCCAAATCAAACCGGGTGGTACGCTTATTTACAAACACGGACTGCCGCTGGAAGAGGTGGCTGCCGAATTGCAGGCAAACGGCCGGCATGTTTTCACTTTCGGTATCGAAGAAGGATATTACGAGGCGCGCCAGGTACGCGTGGAAAACGGACAAACCGTTTTTGGCTTTGCTTCCAGCATCGTTGAGTGGCCTGCTTTGCGGATGAATTATCCCGGTCGGCACAACGTACTGAACGCAACAGCGGCTATGGCAGCTTGTCTGGCAGCGGGTGGATTTTCCCCCGATATGCCTGCCGCATTAGAAAATTTCAAAGGTGTAAAACGCCGCTTTGAAACCATTGTAAAAACTGAAAAAACGGTGTACGTAGACGACTATGCCCATCACCCGGCGGAGTTGGAAGCGACCATACAGGCGGCGCGTTCGCTGTACCCGGGCAAACGGCTGACCGGTGTTTTCCAGCCGCATCTGTTTACCCGTACCCGCGATTTTGCGGATGCCTTTGCCGCGGCTTTGGACCAATTGGATGAGTGCCTCCTGCTGCCGATTTATCCGGCGCGTGAGTTGCCGATCCCGGGAGTGACATCAGAAATGCTGCTGGCTAAAATGACCCTGAAAAACAAGCAATTGGTACAAAAAAATGAACTGCTCAACGAGATCAAAAAACGTCAACCCGAGGTGTTGCTCACTATGGGAGCGGGCGATATTGATACGATGGTGGAAGCGATAAAAATAATGATGAATGATGAATTTTTGTAATTAACTGAGAATGGAAAAGAAATATGACCCTTTGAGAGAGAAATCGTTTTCGATGGCGCTTCGTGTCGTTCGGTTGTACCGGTATTTAACAGAGGAAAAAAAGGAGTTTGCCATTAGCAAGCAGATAGTACGGGCAGGAACAAATCCTGGAGCTATGGTTCGGGAAGCGGTAAATGCAGAGAGTGGACAGGACTTCATACACAAACTTGGAGTAGCGCAAAAAGAAACGGGTGAAACTCAATACTGGCTGGAGTTACTGTTCAAATCCGACTACATCAATGAAACAGAATACCTCTCACTAAATGCTGACACACAGGAAGTAATGCGATTGATTCGAAGTTCAATTTTGACAAAAAAGAAAAACCTGGCTGCCAAAACCGGGGGCCTTGTTTTATTATTTGCAGTCCCCGCTTCCCTCCTTCTGATTCAACAATAAACCAGATAAAATTCATCATTCATCATTAAATGAAAATCCGATACGAACGACTTGCCTGGATGATGTTCCTTTTCATTGTAGGAATGATCTGGTTGATTGCGCGACAACGCAAGGCAAGTACGTTTGCCGAGGGTTTGCAGGTAACGGTGAAGGAACTACCGGGAGGCAATAAACTGATTAGTGAACGGGACGTGCGCCAGGCTTTGTTGACAGCCTTTGGCAGCGATCTGGAAAATTCTGAACTCGCCACACTTGAAGTGGAGCGGATGGAACGGGTGCTGGAAGGCGACCCTTTTGTAAAAAATGCCGACGCTTATATTGACCAGAACAACCAGGTGCATATCCATATCGAACAACGCGAACCGCTGCTTCGTGTACTTGATAACAATGGTGGCAACTATTACCTCGATGCAACAGGCAAAAAGATGCCTCCATCGAAAAACTTCGCCGCAAGGGTAATCGTGGCCACCGGCAATGTATCGCCCTACACCCCGGAGTTTCGCGAAAAACGCCGGAGTACGCTCAAGGATTTGTTTCTACTCGCCCAGACCCTGCTGGCCGACGAGTTTCTGGCTGATTTTATCCAGCAAATCCACGTGAACAATGCCGGTGAGTTCACACTGGTACCACTCATCGGCGATCAAAAAATCGTACTCGGACCGGCGAGAAAACTGGATGAAAAACTGCGCAATCTCAAAATCTTCTATCAGGAAGCAATGCCATACGAAGGCTGGAGGAAATACGAGACGATCAATTTGAAATACAGTGGACAAGTAGTTTGCAAAAGATGAAAATCTGTGCTTCTCAGAATCTGTGTTATCTGTGTGCCATTATGTAGCAACACAACGACACACAGATGACACAGATTTTGATAAACAAAAAATTTGACATAAAAAGTTTAAAAATAAAATACCTTTGGGGCGGGAAAGAGTTTCGACCGCTGAAGGGGTATTGAAAAAAACGAATAACACCGAAACTCAATCACTTAAATTCAACACATTATGACGGAGTTTATCCCACAACCCCACGATGTGGTCGTCGCCCTCGACATAGGAACGACGAAGGTCTGCTGCCTCGCCGGGCGTAAAAACACGTACGGCAAACTCGAAATCATCGGAATCGGCAAAGTCGAAAGCGCGGGTGTACTGCGCGGCGTGGTCTCCAACATCGAAAAAACCGTTGGCGCCATCCGTGAAGCGGTGGACATCTGTGAGCGCAACGCCCGCATGAAGTTCCGCAGCGTGCATGTCGGCATTGCCGGTCAGCACATCAAGAGCCTGCAACACCGGGGCATTCTCACCCGCGACAGCGATTTCGCAGAAATCGCCCATCGCGATATTGATCGCCTCGTGAACGACATGTTCAAACTCGTGCTGCCGCCCGGAGATAAGATCATCCATGTCTTCCCGCAGGAATTTACCGTGGATTCCGAACAGGGCATTACCGACCCCGTCGGGATGTGCGGCGTGCGATTAGAGGCTAATTTCCACATCATTACCGGGCAAATAACTGCCGTCAACAACATCTACCGCTGCATCGAAAAAGCCGGACTGAAGGTCGCCGACCTA
>JANRLZ010000309.1:0-4752 GCA_033762055.1 Saprospiraceae bacterium | reverse complement strand
CCAATCGAATCAATCGAATCAATCGAATCAATCGAATCAATCGAATCAATCGAATCAATCGAAAATCCTCAAAGTACTTTTAACAACTCTTGCTCCAGATTGGCGCGCGGGTTGATGGCGACAATTTTACCGTCTTTGCCGATTAGGAAAGTTTTGGGGATAGAGCGCACGCCATACACGGCTGCCGGCGCCGATTCCCAGAATTTAAGGTCGCTGACGTGATTGGGCCAGACCAGACCATCCTGTTTGATGGCGTCCATCCACTTGTCTTTTCCATCGGGGCGGTCGAGCGAAACGCTGAAGACATCAAATCCCTTTCCTTTGTATTTGTTGTACACTTCCACCACATGCGGGTTTTCGCGGCGGCAGGGGCCGCACCAGGAGGCCCAAAAGTCGAGCAGCACCACCTTGCCTTTGAGGGAAGAAAGGGAGCGGACCTTTCCCGACGGGTCGGGGAGTTTGATATCGGGCGCTTCCATACCTACCTTGATGGTTTCTCCGGCCGATTGTTGTGCCTGTTGGTTTTCGAGACGCGATACCATGTCGGAATAATCCCTGGCGTATTTGGAGCCGGGCATGGATTCGTTCAATTCCTTGCTGCGGTTTTTGAAATCCTCCATGAAGTTGTTGGCGGCCTGGCCCAGCAGTTGGGTGGTCAGAAAGGCTTTCATAAGTGGTGTGCAGCCCCGCTCAATGGTGCTTTTCACCTGTTCGGTGCCACCCTGCATCTGGGTTTTAAAAAGATCCTGAATGATGCCGGCATAGCAGCTCATGGTTTCAGATCCTTTAATTTGCAATTCCATGCGGTCAATCGTATTGATATCGCCCATGATTTCAACCACATTTTCTTTGCCGTTGAGCATGAAATAGAGTTGTTTGGCTCCGATTTTCAGGCGGTAAAGGCCCTCTTCCCAGGGTTTTTCCATCTTGATTTCAAATACACCGTTCAAGTCGGCAGTAGCACGGCCGAGACTGACGGCAGAGCGGTCGAAATGGGCCAGATCAAGGGTTACCTGCAAATTGGAAGCGCCGAGAATAGCGCCTTTGAAGGCATAATTGCCCGATTTTGCGCCACCGGAATTTTGTCCGTCACATGCGTACATGACAACAAAAACGGGGAGCAGCAGAAAAAAAAGCGATTTGAATTTGTTCATTTTCAAGAATCAAACATTGATATGAAAAATATCATGCCGTGGTACGACGATCTGTGGTTAGCCAAAGGCAGCAAAGATGGTCGGGCGTTGCATGATGAATACGGTCTGGTTAAAAAAAGGCGATCTTTGGCAATCAGGCCATTATTTCGCCTAAAACAGTGGAGTAAGTATGCTTCCAGTCGGACACGGCGCCCCAGTCTTCTCCGGCAATTTGCACCCGGTCGCCGGTTACCGTTCCCAATTGTTCGTAATGCACCTTTTCAGATGCTAAAAAACGCTCAAACGCGGCTACTTGTTCTGTCGCCACGCTGACAACTATGCGGCTTTGTGCTTCTCCGAACAACCAGGCATCGGGCCGGATACCGGCGGGGGGATGGACAGAAAAGCCCAGCAGGCGCGGCATGGCGCTTTCCAGCAGGTTGGCCAGCAAACCGCCGTCCGACACATCATGCGCAGACTGCAACCATCCGGCCCGAATGGCTTTTTTGACCACATTTTGTACAAAATACTCTTCTTCCAGGTCAAAATACGGACAAGTGCTGTATTCAACTCCCGACACACTGCGCAGGTATTCACTGCTTCCCAGGTCGTTGCGGCTTTTTCCGATCAGGTAAATAGTGTCGCCGGCTTGTTTGAAGTCGAGCGTCATCATCTGATCGTAATCGTCGAGCAAACCGAGCATGCCGATAGTAGGGGTGGGGTAGACCGGGATGGTTTCGCCGGCGCGGGTGTACTGGTTGTAAAAACTTACGTTGCCGCCGGTTACCGGCGTTTCAAATTTCCGGCAGGCATCGCCCATGCCCCGAATGGCTTCTGCAAACTGGTAATATACTTCCGGATTGTAGGGATTGCCGAAATTCAGGCAGTTGGTGATGGCCACGGGTTCACCGCCGGCGCATACAATATTGCGGGCGGCCTCGGCAACGGCGATCATGCCGCCGGTATGCGGGTGTGCATACACATAGGCTGCGTTACAGTCGGTGGTAAGCGCCAGGGCTTTGCGGGTGCCTTTCACGTACACTACAGCGGCGTCGCTGGGGCGGTTGGTAGTCATGGTACCTGTGCGCACCATCGAGTCGTATTGCCGTGTAATCCAGTTTTTTGCGGCCAGATTGGGCGAGCGCCAAAGTTTTTGCGCAGCCTCTTTCAGGTTGGCCGGAGGCGCCACCTGTTCGATGTTGTACTTGTTTATTTCGGAAAAATAGGCCGGTTCGCGTTGTTCCCGAACATACACCGGAGCGCCGCCGCCCAATACCAGCGTTTCGGCAGGGACATCCGCTACCAGATTGCCTTCGTAATAATATTCGAGTCGCCCGCCATCAGTAGTGGTTCCGATTTCAGCGCAGGGCAAGTCCCATTTGTCAAAAACAGCCAGAATCTCTGCTTCGCGACCGGGTTTGACCACGATCAGCATACGTTCCTGGCTTTCAGAAAGCAGGATTTCCCAGTCTTTCATGTTTTGCTGTCGGGTAGGCACTTTGCTCAAATCAATGCGCATACCGCAGCCTGCCTTGGCCGACATTTCCGAGGTGGAACAGGTGATACCCGCTGCACCCATATCCTGCATCCCGACGACGGCGCCGGTAGCGATGGCTTCCAGCGTGGCTTCGAGCAGGAGTTTTTCCTGAAACGGATCGCCGACCTGTACGGCGGGTAAATCTTCGTGTGAATCTTCGCCCAAATCGGCGCTGGCAAAAGTAGCGCCATGAATGCCGTCCTTGCCTGTTGCCGAGCCGACGATAAAGACCGGATTGCCTGGACCGCCGGCCGTGGCGCTGATCGTTTCGCCTGCTTTTACAATACCGGCCGACATGGCATTGACAAGAATGTCGTGGTTGTAGCAGGGCATAAAATATACCTCACCGCCCACGGTTGGCACCCCGAAACAGTTGCCGTAATCGCCAATCCCTTTCACGACGCCTTCGATCAGGCGTTTCATGCGCGGGTTGTCGGGGGTGCCGAAACGGAGCGAATTCAGTGCAGCGACAGGGCGAGCGCCCATGGTAAAAATATCGCGGTGAATGCCACCCACGCCGGTTGCTGCCCCCTGGTAGGGTTCGATGGCGGAAGGGTGGTTATGGCTTTCAATTTTAAACGCGCAACCCAGTCCGTCGCCGATGTCCACCAACCCGGCATTTTCTTCGCCGGCGCCTACGAGCAGGCGTTTACCGCTGCGCGGCAGGGTTTTGAGTTGCAGAATGGAATTTTTGTAGGAGCAATGTTCGCTCCACATCACGGAATAAATACTGAGTTCGGTGAAATTGGGTGATCGGCCGAGAATTTCCTTGATTTTTTCAAATTCGTCGGCAGTTAGGCCGAGGCTTTTGGCGGTTTCGAGCGTTGGTTGTGCTTCCACAGAGCGAATGATTTTTGAAACCGCAAAGGTAGTGCGAGGTCACCGATTTAAAGTAGTATCTCGTCACTCAATCCGGAATGCAAACACATTTCCGTAAATTTTTTCAAACCCGAGGGTCTTTTCAGAACTTCGCAGCGTGAAAACAATTCGCCTCCTCCTTCGCTTTCTTTTTTT
The DNA here is from genome assembly GCA_033762055.1 of Saprospiraceae bacterium. Classification (GTDB taxonomy): domain Bacteria; phylum Bacteroidota; class Bacteroidia; order Chitinophagales; family Saprospiraceae; genus M3007. The sequence goes on along the minus strand of JANRLZ010000309.1, from coordinate 1,068 downwards.
TGCGGGATATACTACGCTGATTATTGCCGAAATCTGGTTGAATAACCTCCTTAACGGCCGTGATATGCATCGCTCCATGCGTATTCGCCGACGTTGGGCGCGGCGTTTGCTCCAGGGCATCGGATTGCGGGTTGAGGTGAGCGGAACACCTCCCAAAGTGCCTTGTCTGATCGTTTGCAATCATCGCTCCTATCTCGACCCTATTATCCTGCTCCGCGATGTGGATGCCTACCCGGTGGCAAAGGCCGAGCTGGCCAAATGGCCCCTGATCGGGAAAGGAGCCAAACTGGCGGGCATCATGTACCTCCGCCGCGAACATGCGGGCAGCCGTATGGGCGCTTTGCGCCAGATGCAGGAAAAAATTGCCGAGGGTTTTCCGGTGATTATTTTCCCGGAAGGCACGACTTCTTCCCTGAATGGAACGCTGCCATTTAAAAAAGGGGGGTTCAAACTGGCCGCGCAAGCGCATATACCCATTGTTCCTGTTGCACTTGTTTTTGCCGACAAAAAAGATTTTTGGGTCGGTAAAACTTCATTCCTGGCACATGCCCGCCGCAGATTTGGCGAAAAAAATATTGACGTCAAACTGATTTATGGTACGGAACTGCGCGCTGATGATCCCGAGGTCTTGCTTACAACCTCAAAATCGTGGATAGATCATCAGTTGACGGAACCGTAAAGGAGACGTACATTTGCGCAATTTTTAATAGCATGAAAACCTATGGAGCTTCTTTTTATGCAACAAGGCATTGAATACCAGGAAATTAAACACAAGAACATGAACGCGAAAAAATCATCTGTCCGAAAAGGCATCTGGGTTGTTTTGCTGGCGGCGCTGCTAGGCGGCGCGTATTTTGCCTGGGAACCCATCAAAGGGTTCTGGTTTCCGGCCGTGCCCAACGAATTGGCCGATCCCTATGTTTGCATTCCTACCGGCGCTTCGTTCGACGAAGTAGTGCGCATCCTGAAAAAAGGCGGTTTTATCAAAGACGAGGTTAACTTCCGCTGGCTGGCTGAACAGATGAAATACCGAAAAGATAAAATGCGCTCCGGACGGTTTAAAATCGA
>JANRLZ010000308.1:0-3600 GCA_033762055.1 Saprospiraceae bacterium | reverse complement strand
ATCAATACCTATCCCGGCAAACTAAAACTCATCCTTTGCGGATTTCATGAAGCGACGCTGGCTTGCCAGTCGGCCTTTAAAGTGGTTTTCCCCGACAAAAAACTTTCTTTTAAATACACCACCGTTACCGGGGTAGAGGGTTTGCCGCAAACCTGATTTCCCTCAGGAAAGTGATCGTTCGTTCCATATCATCGTGTAAAATACGATCAGTACCCAGACGCGGCACGACCATGCGGTAACTTGCCCGTATTTTTTCAATGTCCGGCGATGATTTTGCCGGTGTTCGATAGTCAAGTGCCTGCATAGCGGTCATGAACTCGATAGCCAGCAATCGTTCCAGGTTCAACACCACCCGGCAAGCCTTGGTAGCCGCATTGGCAGCCATACTCACATGATCTTCCTGACCGTTACAACTGACAATACTGTCGGTAGAAGCCGGCGCGCAGAGGGTTTTATTCTGACTAACAATTGCAGCCGCAGTGTACTGGGCAATCATCAAACCGGAATGCAGCCCGGGGTCGTCGGTCAGAAACGCCGGCAAGCCTCTTTGTCCGCCGATCAGCTGATACACCCTGCGTTCAGAAATACTGCCCAGTTCTGACAAAGCAATCGCGAGATAATCAAGCGGAAGCGCCAGAGGCTGTGCGTGAAAATTACCGCCCGACACGATCAGGTCTTCATCCGGGAAAATGTTGGGATTGTCGGTAACGGAGTTTATTTCCGTCAGCAACATTTGTTCAATATGCGCCAGTGCATCACGACTTGCACCATGCACCTGCGGCACACAACGAAAGGCGTAGGGATCCTGTACGGATGTTTTTTCCCGGACGGCTATTTCACTGTCTTTCAGCCAGTGGAGCAAACGACGGGCGGTGCTGATTTGTCCGGCGTGTGGCCGTACCCGGTGAATATGTTCATTCAATGGCGATAGACGACAATCGAAAGCATCAAATCCGATGGCAGCGTTCAAGTCGGCCAGGTCGGCGAGGCGTCGTGCTTCCAATACGCACCAAACAGCATGTGCGGCAGAAAACTGGGTTCCGTTGAGCAGGGCCAGCGCCTCCTTGGCCTGAAACCGGATGGGAGCCCAGCCTTTTTCCCGAAGAACCTCGGCAGCGGGCCGACGGCGGCCTTCCTGCCACACTTCTCCCAGGCCGATAACCGGTAAACTAAGGTGCGCCAAGGGCGCCAGATCGCCCGATGCGCCCAGCGAGCCCAATTCAAATACAACGGGGAGTATATCGGCGTTGTAAAAATCAATGAGCCGTTGTACCAGTTCGGGCCGCACCCCGCTGTGGCCGTAGGACAGGCTTTGTATCTTGAGCAACAACATGATGCGCAAAATAGACGGGGAAACCAAATCGCCGACGCCTGCGGCATGGCTTACTACCAGGTTGTATTGTAACTGGGAAATATCCTCGGCTGAAATGCGGACGTTGCAAAGCGACCCGAAGCCGGTATTGATTCCATAGTAAAGCTGGTCGTTGCCGCTTATTTTTTGTTCGAGATACTCCCGGCAGTGTCGAATCCGGGCAGCGGCGTCTTCAGAAAGCGACAATTGCGTCGAGTGGTGAAGAAGTTCCTGTATTTTTTCAAGGGTCAGGTGGGCAGGACTGATGTGGTGGTACATGGTCGGGTGCTTAGGCGTTCAGCAGAACTGAATGGAATTTGGGGCGGCGAAGGTAAGCTGTGCATGGTATTGTCAACACAAAGCGGTTTTGAAAATTGGATACGATGCACCCAGGACAAGCACGATTCCGGGCGCCTGATGCAGCCCGAAAAGGGTTAAAATGAGGTTAAAGTCAAGCAGGCATGGCAGGCCGCTATCCATTTAATTTACTGAAAATGAATTAGTTGGTTTTTGTTTGGTAAAAATTTTTAACCAAACAAACAACCTCTTGCCGGCTCTCTGCATCAGAAGCGCTTCAAAAGACCGGCGAACTCCTACTTTTGCGTTGAAAACAGGGTAAAAAAAACCTTGCTCCAATTCTCCCACCACAATTTCAACTACTCAATATCTACTGCAACCATGATCAGGAAATTTGTTTCAACCACCCTTGTTGCCCTCGGTTTTGTGGCCACTGTTGCCGCCCAGCGCATTGCCTATGTTGATGTCACCGCTGTCCTTGAAAGCCTTCCTGAATACCAAAAAGCACAGGAACAATTAGACAAGGTCGCCACTGCCTGGCGCCAGGAAATTGCCCAGGAACAGGATAAGGTAAAAGGCCTTTACAGCAAGTTTCAAGCTGAACAGGTGCTGCTTAGCGAAGAAATGAAAAAGCAGCGCGAAGAAGAAATTATGAACAAAGAGAAAGAGGTACGCGAAATGCAACGCCAAAAATTCGGTCCGGAAGGCAGTTTGTTTAAAAAACGCGAAGAACTGATCAAACCGATTCAGGACAAGGTGTACAATACCATTGAAAAATTTGCGCAGGACAAAGGTTTTGAATACATTTTCGACAAAGGCAGCGCCTCCGGGATGCTTTATGCCGACAAGAAAAACGATAAAACGGAGGACATCAAAACCCTGCTGAAAAAGGGCTGACAATTGTTCCAAGGAAGCATCTACATCACTACAACAACGTTCTAACACATTGAAAATGAAAAAATTGATGACGCTGGTATTTTGCCTCAGCGTGGCAAGTATCGGTTTTGCACAAAAATTTGGCTATTGTAATTCAGCCGCTCTGCTCACCGATATTCCCGAAGTAAAAGCCGCCGACAGCGACCTCCAGGCTTTTCAGTCGCAATTGACCAAACGCGGGCAGGAAATGGTAAAAGCATTTCAGGAAAAAGTAACCGAGCTGGAACGCAAGCAACAAAATGGCACCATTTCCCCTAAAGATCTGGAGGCGCAATCCGCCAAATTAAAAGAAGAAGAAGCCGCCATCGCCAAGTACGAGCAGGAAGTATATGCCAAACTGGCGCAAAAACGGGAGGAATTGTTCAAGCCCATTCTTGATCGGGTGAACAACGCCATGAGCGAAGTGGCAAAAGAAAACCAGTTCACCTTTGTATTCGACCAAAATTCCCAGGTGCTTTTGTATGCCGATGAATCGCTCGATGTCACCAAACTGGTAAAAGCAAAATTGGGTATGTAATTCCGATATTTGCCTTAGCATGTCTAGATTTTCCTGATCCAGCGAAATTTGTCGCTTACATCGGATGGAGGGAAATCCAGCCATGCTCTTACACGTTCCATCTTTCAGCCCAATCGCGCATGATCGCGGTTGGGCTGTTTTTTTTCCGGTTTTTGTCACGGTGATAACAGCGTACATTTGCCCTGAGCCCAAGAGCGTTTGCAATCAAGAGACCTTCCTATGAACAAAATCATTTATCGCGACCCGCATGTCACGATTTTCCAAAGCGCATTGTTTCAGACCAACTCAACGGTGGTTTGTACGGATGATGTAGTGATGGTTTTTGACCCCGCCTGGTTACCTGACGAGGTAGAGGCCATCCGGCAATATGTAGAAAGCATTCGCGGACAAAAACCGGTATTTCTCTTTTTTACGCATTCAGATTACGACCATATCATAGGTTACGGCGCATTTAAAGCCGACAAGGTTTTTATGTCGAAAGCCATGGCAGAGAACCCCG
>JANRLZ010000307.1:0-3358 GCA_033762055.1 Saprospiraceae bacterium | reverse complement strand
TGGTCGAGCGCGTCGCCGCGTTGTTGGGCCGCCTGAATGAACACCTGGAGATTGTCAACGATCTTTTTCTGCCCGCTGAACTCATCGAGCAGTTTGGGTCGAAGGGCTTTTTCCACGAGTTTTTCCTCGTTGCCGCCAGGTTCGTTTGCAAGTGTTTTGGACAAAATGATTGAATTTGATCGGGCAAAAATCAAATTTTTTGTTTTGAAATAAAAATTTATTTACAAGGCGCCAGGGTCCTTACCTTCACCGGTATGGAAATAATACCTACGCAAAACTTCCAACCCGATATTCAAATAGGCGGACTGCGTATTGGCGAGCCGGTAATTGTGCTGACCGGCCTGTTGCTGTCGGGTTTTTGTTTTTATGCCTGGGGGCAATTGCGAAAAAAACAGGCTGGCGACGAAGCCCGCACTTTTGCCCGGCTCTTTTTTTTATTGATGGGGGTTTCAACGGTGGTAGGGGCATTTGTCGGGCATTTTTTTTTGTATTGTCTGCCTTTTGAAGCCAAATTACCCGGATGGATATTGAGTATGGTGGCTGTTTCCGCACTCGAACAATTCAGCCTCCTGCGCGCGCGATTCGTTATCGGTGAATTTTGGTACAAAAACCTGACCCGGCTGAATGTGCTGGAATTTGCGCTTGCCATTTGCTTTGTGGTCATGACACTGTGGTTTCCGGCCGTTGAAATTCACTCCGCATTCGGGTTACTCCTGATTGTGGCGCCCCTGGAAGCGCTCCTTTATATCAAACACGGCAACACCGGGAGCCGTCGGATACTGATCGGCATTGGCTGGCTGGTGGTCGCCGTGCTGGTGCATATCCTGAAAATATCCCTGAATGCCTGGTTTTGCTATTTCGATATCGCCCACATCCTGATGTGCATCGCCATTTGGCAAATGATGCGCGGGGCCTTGTTCGATCCGCCTACAAGCGCCGTTGTGTAAACCCCTGCGGATGCGTTTCGGTGAGGAGCCGGAGTATTTTTTCAAAAACACCCGGGTCGGACTGAAAATCGGCGTCGTCGAGATCGAGCAGTACAACCGGGGTTTCGGTTTCGGATTTTAAATAATCGAAATAAGCTTCCTGGATTTCTGCCAGATAATCGGGCGCAATGTTTTGCTCGATGTTACGTCCGCGTTTTTTTATCTGTTTGAGTAAAACAGGGACGGGGCGGTGCAGATACAACAACAGATCCGGTTTGGGGAAAGTGGCATTTAACACCAAAAATAACCGCTGGAACAACCGGAATTCCGCTTCACTGAGGTTGTTTTTTGCAAACAAAAGCGTTTTTACAAAAAAATAATCGGCAACGGTAAGTGAACGAAACAGGTCGGGCTGTGCGAAGTGTTCGAGCAGTTGTTTGTGCCGCTCGGTCATAAAAAACAACTCAACTGGAAAGGCATACCGCTCCGGTTGTTCGTAAAAAGGCGGCAGGAAGGGGTTGTCGGTAAATTGCTCCAGCACCAGGGCGCAGCCGAGGCGATCCGACAACTGGTGGCAGAGGGTGGTTTTACCGGCGCCGATATTGCCTTCAACGGCAATAAAACGATAGGGGATGGTCGAAGGCATGCAAGAGAGCCGTAAGGATAATCAGTCAAGCATCACGACGTCCGTCGGGTCGTCGCATTCCATGTACAACTCGTCAATTTGTTTGTGGAGCAGGGGGTGTTCCAGATCGGGCGCGATTTCCATGAGCGGCGCCAGCACAAAGCCCCGTTTATGCATTTCTGGGTGTGGAATTTCCAGTCCTTTGTCGCGGACCACACGTTTCCCGTACAGTAAAATATCAATATCGAGCGTACGCGGCCCCCATTTCTCCTTTCGTTCGCGGCCCAGTTCGCGTTCGATGCGGGTAATTTTTTCGAGCAATTCGCGCGGGTCAAGGGAGGTATTCAGCATGATAACCTGATTGAGAAAAGGGTCCTGATCGGTTTTTCCCCAGGGTTGGGTTTCATAAAGGTGGCTTTTTTTTGCAATTTTGCCTACTTCTTTATCCAGTAAAGCCATGCCGGCGCGCAGGTTGGCAGCCCGGTCGCCTATGTTGCTGCCGAGTCCGAGATAGACGTTGATGTATTTTTTTACGGGATAAGGTTGCATAATGTCAGAATGGTGATGGCTGAGTCAGGGAAACGGCGGCAAAGGTAGCAAAAGACTTTTGAGCATCTAAAATTCGGGAAGACGCTAACTTCGCCCCGATTTTGAACAAAATATTTTGTAAAATGAAAAAAACGATGTCCTTTTTCCTGTTTGTGAGCGTAATGCTGCTTGCTGCCTGCGGCGGCGCCGGCGTTTCGAATATTTCGGAGCAGGAACTTCCTACCGTACTGCACGGTGAAATTGCCAAACTGAAAAATTATGCCGTCAACTACGAAGCATTGCTGGCTGAAATGGAACAATCCCTGAGTGGCGGCGGTGAAAAACCTTCATCTGCCAATGCGACGCCCGGCAGCGTAGCCGAATTGTACCAACAGTTTAATGCCGCCGGCGACCGTTACGGCGTGGCTTACATGAAGTACACGGAATTGTCGCAACGGCTGCAAACCTTGTCAACCGGACTCGGCGATGGCTCCCTCACTGCTGCCGATGCTATGAAAGAGTTGCCCGGTATCACGCAAGGACTACAGGAATCGGCCAAAATCATGGACGAGACCAAACCCCAGCTCGAAGAAATAGCCGCCAAATTCCGCCAAAGCAAAGGCGGTCAATAATTGACAGGATATACATGAAATCGCAGATCCTCGCCGCCAATGCCCGCTATTCAACCCGGGTTGCCCAGTTGCTGGACGAACTAAAACTGCTCGACGATGGCTTGCTCAATCGCAAGCCCGCCGACGGGGGCTGGTCGGCCATACAAACCATGCATCACCTGATACTGGTGGAAGAAAACTCGCTGGCTTATATTCGTAAAAAACTGAGTTTTCAGCCGCCATTGGGAAAAGCGGGCATTGGCGCCTGGCTGCGCATGCGACTGTTATTGCTTACCTTGTGGAGCCCCGTCAAATTCAAGGCGCCCAAATCAGCCGGTTCGGAACGTATTCCGGATTCCGATTCTTTTGAAGCAACCAGCGCGCGCTGGAACGCCATTCGTGCGGAATGGACGACCTTTTTTGAAGAAATGCCGGAGGCGCTCTGCGACAAGGCAGTGTATCGCCACCCCCGCATCGGATTGATCAACTGGCTGCAAATGAACCGTTTTATCGCGGCTCATTTTGCACGCCACCGCAAACAGATTAAAAGAGCGGTGGATGGCTGACGGTGGACGGCCTACAGTGGACGGTGGACGGTCTACGGTGGACGGCCTACGGCCCAGGGTGGACGGCGGATGGCGGACGAACCATAGACCGTCCACCGTCCA
>JANRLZ010000306.1:0-18082 GCA_033762055.1 Saprospiraceae bacterium | reverse complement strand
GATTTGCACATCTCCATTTCCGAGCAGGATACCATCACTGTCACTGTAATCTGCCAAACCGGCGCCTGGGCGGTTATCGGGCGTCAACAGGAAATTATGCAATGGCCCGCCCACGGCAAATTCCGATGCCGGGATGCAAATTTTATAATCGGCAAACGGCTGCGGACCGGGTTGGTTGCCTGGTGTGGCAGGATCGCCGTCGGGCACGTTATTGAAATTAAAGAAATAGTTGCCGTTGCTATTGGTCGTAACGGTGGCCAGCAACTGGCCGCCCGGCGTTTTCAACTGTACATCTACGCCTTCGAGACCAGGTTCTCCACTGTCCTGTACGCCGTCGCCGTCGAAATCGGCCCAGATCAGGTTACCCAGTTCGACCGGGGCCGGCGAGCCTTCGAGTTCGACGTCGCCGAGGCCGTTGGCTTTACTGGCGGTGGCGCCGGGTTGTCCGAGCGTCCAGCGGTCGTCGAATACTTCGTAGGCTGAATTGGCTACTTGTGCGCCGGTGGTGTTATTCAAACGAATGGTACCGCCCGAACGAATCAAAATCGGGTCGAGCCAAACCGCCAGTGCTTCACCGGCGCCAGGCAATACGGCCAGGGGGCCTTGCACGGATTCGGAGTGCCACAGGTTATCGTTGTAATAATCGGCAGTTCCGGGGCGGGTAACGATGGAATATTGACAAACGCCGTTCACAATCGAGGCATTTGCGCGCAATAGTTCGCCCGCCGTGGAATATTCATAATTGATGAGGTTGCCGGCGTAGTTGTGGGTATTGATGGCATATTGGTGGCCCTTGCGGTCCATCAGACCAATCAACATATTTCCTTCGTCGTCAAATTCAATGTCGGCAATGATCGGCTCGGCCACTTCACGTTCCGTACCGGAGAAATAGCGGCTCAGACCGCTCAACGTGCTGTAGCCCCAGGGTATCCAGGGGCGTTCGCGCCCGTAGGAGAAACTGAAGTTGAGCAGTGGTACGCTGAAATTCTCCGTTATCGGGTCAAATTCATACACATAACCGCGAATATCGCTGCCGTTGCCGTTGATAATCGGCGAAACGACGTTGCCGGCCAGGTTCTGGCCGCTGAGTACAAGACCTACGTACAATTTTCCGCGATAATATTTCAAGCCCCAGGGACGGTGTTCGCCCTGTGCCGCCGAGGTACCCGGGTCGGGAACATCCCAGCTGCGCACACGTGTTGCCACATTGGCAAGGGTAGGCGCCTGCGGGTTGCGCGGGTCAACCAGATCAATTTCATACACTTTTCTGTCCCAAAGATTCATCACATACAGGTAGCGTCCGTCGTCGGAAATATCAATATCACCAATCGAAACCTTGCCCACCTGATCGCCCGCTGCATAGTCGGTGCTGGGCTGGAAACGGTCGCCGGGAAGGTTGCGTTCAAAGTTGGAGCCTACATAGCCGGTTACCGGGCTCGTATTATTGCCAGGGTTGGGCGGATAGGCTACCTCGGAGTGGTTCCAGGTATGGATGCCAATGGCGTCCAGGTCGAGGAAGTCGGTGGTTTTGTCTGCACCGGGTTCGTTGGGGTCAACCAGGTAAATACCGCCAGGGCCAAGCGGGCCCAGGCCACAGTGACGGCGAATGACCGCCGAAGAAAATATTTTCTGTGCCGGACGGGAGAAAGCCACCCCATACAGAGAGCCTACTTCCGCAACTGTTGACAACAAATTAGGCGTCGGCACGCCGGGCGTACCGCCATTGTGCGGGGCCGGAACGCCGTTGTCCAAAAATTTATAAGTAATGAAAGCCGGGTCGTTGGCAACGTTGTTGCCCGGCGCAAAGGGGTTGCCAAATGCATAGCAAGGCAAGTACACATCGGGGTTGTTGTTTTGCACCCATTGGCCCGGATAGTTGATGGCAAACTTTATGTTGGCCTCTTGTCCGGTAATAAATTGCACACTGGAGCCGAATACAGCGCCAGCCATCCCCTCAAAGTCAACTGTTTCAGCCAGCGAACATTCAAAAGCCGGCGGAATCGAAAATTCAATCCGCACCAGTTCGCCGGGGTTGGCGGCACGGCCGCTGACCAGCGACACGGCAAAGTTGAAATTACCGCCGGCGTCTGTTACTGCTTCACCGATCAACTGGTCGGCAACGGGCAAAGCGCCATTGGCATACAATTTCACAATGATGCCTTCCACCCCCGGTTCTGCGCCGGTTTGCAGGCCGTCGCCGTTGAAGTCGCGGAAAGCCGTACCCGATTGCCCGGAAAGCGCCGTGGCAATGAGCATCATAACAGGGAATAAAACAGTCGGCAAGGCGCTGTAGAAATAATTTCGGCGTGTGCCGACTTGCCGGTTTTCCCTTGTTTTTTCGAGTATAAAACCTCTTTTCATGAGAAAATCAATTAAAAATGTTTATTAAAAAGGAGTGTTTTGTCGGTAGAAATTGACCGTGTACGCTTACCCGTCCCGTCCGCGGATGTAAGGCCAACACCGTCGTCGGAATGCAAAAAACCGCGACACGCCACGGGGGCGCGCCACGGCCTTGTGCAGTATACCCGAAGTCGTATTCGGAGACACGGTAGGATGGATTGAAAAATCGTTTGAAATGGCAGCGCAACCGGCTTGAGGTCGTTTCTGCTGCCTGGCAAGTCGCTCCCATGCAGCCATACGCAACACCTGCCCGCCCAGCGTGCACAGTATTGCATAGCATTGTATGGTTATTGAATGAAGCATTCGAACAGGAATTGGGCCGTTCGGCCATTTTTTCTACTTATCGGGAGCGTCCGTACCTGCCCGGTCGGCCAATGATCTTTTTCATGGCCGTACCGGACAGTTATTTCGGAACAGGACTCCACCTAATTTTCTATATCCAAATACGGTTTCAGATGCTTTTTTTTGAGCATGAACCGTTGATTTTCAATTACATATTATCTACATTGAAGAACAGTTGCCAGTCGTGGGCCGTTTCTTCAATTCGGTACAGGCCTGGCCAAATCCATTCAGTAACCAGCCCCAGTCGGCGCGCCGTATGGCGTGGAATACAGAAGGATTCCATCACAGGAAACCAGGGGGCGGCCAGGCGCAACCGGGCTTCTTCGGTCTGTATATCGGTTTTGGAAAAGCGAAAAACCAGGGTGCCGGGCAAACATGAAAGCCAGGCAGTGGCGTGAGGGCATCGCAGGGTTTGGAGGCGAGGCAGGCGATTCATCACCATGCAAATACCCGAACCGATACAATTCTGGCTGGGCGTTCCAAACACGACCTCCATCCTGATTTCGAGCGGGCGCACCAACGCGACAGATATGCCGGTGGCTGTCCGGTTCTTTTGCTGCAACATGAGAAAAGGGAAATTAGGAGCAGGTTAAACCATGGTGGTATCTACAATGATTCCTTTGTCGCAGGGGAAAGAGAAAGCAGTGGCGGAGTACAGACTTTTCATGATTGAAGGCAAATTGATTATGTAAAATTGATGCCTCAAAAGTCCGGGGGCCACCTCGGGGTACGGCAAACGGAATGTTACGCTGCGTTACACTGTTTTTGGGGAACTAAAAAATAAATAAACGAGCATAAATACATAAAAATCAATGAATTATAACCCTTCAATAAATATTTATCTGTTACTTTTCAGCCCCTGAAAGCGCCGTAGATTTTATTGGAAAGACGGCTTCATATCGCCCGAAAAAAACATGAGCCATCTCCAAACCCGGAGATGACTCATGTTGACAGTGCGATGATGAGTAAACGTTAAAAGGAGTAAAACGCGCGCCTGATGCAGCTCATACTTGCGTGGTATCAACGATACCGGTGCCGGTAACGCCCTGCGTTACCACACTTTTTATACGGGAGTCCATAGGCGGAAAACAAGATTAAGAAAAATAAAAAAGAAAATCGGCCCAAAATTGCAGCCTGCCTGTAAACGACGCGGCAACAGAAAAGCAAATTTTGTTACGCTGAAAACAGGAAGACATTTTAGCTATTAAGGGCATAACTTATTGAAAATCAAATTTAGCCGCATCCGGTTTTTTTAAAATTAGTTACACCGTCATTGCCAAAACACTTCGTTCTTTCTTTCCTGCCGCCAGCGCTTCCATGGCAATCTCCCACAGGATTTCGTAAGGTATTACCTCAATTTCGTGCGTTTGGTTGGCTACTTGCAGCGGCGTATCGTTGAGTTTTTGCAAGTATCGCGCTGCTTTTGTGCGACTCAGTGCGGGGTCGAAACCGCTGGTCGGAACGTAAAGGAGCATTTTCAGGAAGTAGTAACTGCGTTGCGCATTATCGCCGCGCAAATGGCGGTAGCAATATTGTTCGATCGCTTCAACATCATCCAGGATTTGAGAAAACCGCCGATCCTGCAACATCAGCAGGTATTTGATGACGATAATGGCAATGTTGATGCCGCTTTTGTCCTTGGAAAAAATGGGCGTATCGTTGATGAATTTGGCTAGTTTAAACTTTTGGCCGCCATTGCGCGCAGGCGCTTTTCCAACGAAGACCAGATATTGCACGAAGGCTTCGTAAATGCGCCATATTTCTTTGACGTTTTCCGGCAGAAATTCAAAACGCGTGTGTTCCACGGTTTCAAACAAAATTTCGGAAGCCCGGGCAAATTCGCCGGTATGCAGGGAAAGTTGCAGATACAACTCTCTGTATTTAAACCAGTTGAAGGTACCTTCCTGCATCACCTTTAAACAATAATCGGCCGATTCCTGCCCTGCCTCAAACTGACGGAGCTGGATATTACAGATCAGGCGCTGGTAATAAAAAATCTGAAGCGGTACCCTGGGTTCATATTCACGGCTTTTAAAAAACCGAATGGCATCGTCGCAAGCCTCAAGGGCCGAGGCATGATCGTTGGCGGCGGTATGGCGCATCAATCCGACCATGTAACCGTACATCTGCAATTTGTAAGTCGCGTGCTGCGCCATATACGGACTGATTTGTTCCCAGTATTCGGCAGCCAGGCGGCTTACTTCGTTTTGTGCCGATCGGTTGTTGACATACCGGACGATCAGTGTCGTGTACAGGGCTTCAGCCTGGTTTTCGGCATCATAGGTTTTGCGGTGCTTTTCAAAGATTTCGTGCGATTCGCGGAATTTACGGTCATTGCTTTCGCGCAAGCCATACTGGGTGCGCAGGTAAGAAGCAATATCCATCGCCAGCAGGGTAAAGTCGTATTTCTCCGCCTGCCGGAGCAAGCGGGTAGCAAGCGTCAGTGCGGCGGTATTGGCGTTTTGCCCGGTCAGAATCCGAACCACCGCCCACTGTCGGTGGCACTCGTAGTAGGCTTTTTGATAATCGGAATAGGACTTCTGGTTGCCGTCAATTTGCAGCACCGCATCGAGCACGCGGTCGCGGAAATCCGATTTCAGTTTGCGATACTTGGAACCTTCTCCGTCTTCGCCATACAGCGATTTGGCGGCAGCTTCGTCGGTAGCGAAGCGACCTCTGGCTATTCCGTCCCAAAAGGCGAGCAATTTTGATTTGGCATCGGCGCCTTTAAACGGATGAATACCATGCTGCAATAGCAGCAACACAATTTCCTTCAGATCTTGCATAAGCGTGCAGTTTTTCCTTTTACCGGTCAGGGTAAAAAGCTTCAACACACATACAAGGAAAAAGTGAAATAAGCCGGCATGAGACTGCCGCGCCCAAAAGACAAAAACCTTGCATGAGTTACGAGAAGTTGCGGATTAAAAAAAATGCGCATGCGCATACTGCCGGCAAAGATAATCTTGATTTTTTCAAAAAATGCGAGGGGCTATAAGTTTTGCTGAAAACGCAAACCATCCGACAAATCCAGGCGCCTCAATAACGATGAATAGTTTGCAAATTGACGCAATTTGGCAAAAAATACCCGATGCAAAACTTAACATTGGCGGAAAGGGATTGTTATTAATTTTACAGGAGTTCTTTGGTATATTCCTACATCATTCTTTTTCTGACTCATTAAACATGACAAAAAACTACTACCTGCCCTTGCTGTTTATGCTGGCTTTTTGCATTTTACTGCCTGCAACACTACTGGCCAACGGCATTCCTTTGAATGGCGGTCCGGGACAGCCGGATTCTACCTCGCTCCGAATGGGGCACTGTAATCCGGTTACCGAAATTATCGAGTACGATTGCGAAACAAGAACCATCACCCTGGGCGCCTTTATTTTGTGGACATGGACAGGCATCAGGGAACCAACCAGCGGCATGTGGAGCAACGGACAATTCGCACACAAAATAACCGTAACTCCGCCGGGTTCCTGGAGCTGGGATCCCACATTTACCGGCTGCGAAGCAAGTCACTGGCAAAATACTTTCACCGAACCGGGTTCTTTTTTTGACGGACCGCTGGGCATCAACACCCCACCGATATTTTGTTATGGGCAGGAATATGAACTAACCCTCAACAATCCGACCGGCTACAATTTCCCTTATATGTTCTGGACGCCCGCCAGCATAGATGGAAGTGTGCTGCCTTATAATTTTGATGAACCCGGCGAATATACCCTGACCTTGTTGGACCAGCTGGGGTGCCCGATCGAACAAACCGTCAATATCGTGCCGGCCCCGGCGCTCTATCCAACCATTTCAGGGCCGGGTTTTCTTTGCCCGGAAGGCGACACATCAATGCTCGCCGTTCAGCAAAATTTCACGCACTATGACTGGAGCACCGGCGATACCATCAACCCGGTCGTCATCACCGAACCCGGATTGTACCAGGTAACCGTGACCGATCAGCACGGATGTACCGGCGAACAACTCATCGGTGTGCAAAACGCCGAAGTGGGCGAATTTCCAATCAGTTTGACGGCTGCTGCAATTTGTCCGGGACAACTGGACACTTTGCGCGTAGTAGGCGGATTCAGCCAGTATCTGTGGTCGAATGGCGCGATTGGTATCAGAAACATCGTCAGCCAACCCGGTGTTTACTCCGTAACGGTAACCAATTCCTTTGGATGTACCGGAACCGGAAGTGTTACGGTCGGCGCTTTGTCAAGCCCTTCGCTGGCGATCAGCGAAACACCCTTGTGTCCGGGCGGCGGCGCCGTATTAACCGCCATTGGCGACAGTTTGACCCAGTTTATCTGGTCGAATGGCACATCGGGCAATGTCATTTCAATTAATTCAGCCGGAACATACAGCGTTAGCGCCACCGGGCCCTCGGTTTGTCCGGTACAGGCACAGATTCAGGTGCTGGATGCACCGGCGCCGACAATTGCCATCGCACCTGCCGACTCGCTGGACTGCAATACCCAGGAAGTTGAGTTAAACGCAACCGGCTCTTCCTCCGGCGCTGCATTTACCCTTGAATGGACGACCGTGGATGGTTATATCGCCTCTGGAGCCAACTCGCTCCTGCCGGTCGTAAATGCAGCCGGCACCTACCAGTTGTTGATAACCAATAACACAACAGGATGCACTGCAACTTCCGCAGTGACGGTCGCTGCTTCAATTGAAACGCCCCCCACCCCGGTCGGTATTCCGGAAATATTAACCTGTGCCGTGTCGTCTATTACACTCGGGCCCCTGCTTCCACCATCCGGCAACTTCTCTGTCGCCTGGTCGAGTGCGTCAGGCGGCAATATCGTATCCGGCCAGAACACCTGGAACCCCGTCGTAGATGCACCGGGCGCCTACTTGCTGGTTGTCACCGACCTGGTCAACGGTTGCAGCGCCATTGGCGCCATAAAGATCAGCGAAGATATTGCTGCGCCTGTTGCTCAAATAGATCCCCCTTCGATGATTACCTGTACGGTTGCGTCTGTGCCGCTCAGTGGCGCCGGATCAAGTGTCGGTGCAGCGTTTTCGTATGAATGGACAGCCAGTAATGGCGGAACGCTGGCGGGCCCTGCCAACAGCCTGCAAACCCTGGCCGGATCGGCAGGCACTTACACGCTGGTTGTAAACAGCCTGGAAAATGGATGCAGTTCAAGCGCGACGGTAACCGTGGCGACCGACGACGACCTGCCCCTTGCCATCATAGAAAATCCACCGGTGCTGACTTGCGATATACAGGAAATAGCGCTCAATGCCGGAGCTTCTTCCGCCGGCCCCGGCTACAGCTACGCATGGTCGGGGCCAGGTATTGTACAAGGTGCAAACAGCCTCCAACCCCTCGTCAATACGCCGGGTATTTATGTGCTCACAATCATGAATACCGACAACAATTGCTCGGCCTCCGTTTCAACACTGGTAGAACAAAACATCCTGCCCCCCATCGCATCAGCCGGAAATGCCGATACGCTGCGCTGCAATGTTGCCACTTTGGAATTAAACGGGGCCGGTTCATCGCAGGGCGGAACGTATAGTTACTTGTGGACCAGTACGAGCAACGGGATTGACAGCGGCGCCAATACCCTGACGCCAACGGTGAGTCAGGCCGGTGCTTATATCCTGACGATTTGGAACACCGCAAATGGATGCAGCGCGCAAGATACCGTTCAAATTTTTGAAGACGTGCTGGCGCCAATTGCCAACATCGCGTTGCCCGGCTTGTTGAGTTGTTCGGCAACGCAAATTTTTCTGGACGCTGTTGTATCCAACCCGCTGCTCCCTCAAACTTACACATGGAGCGGACCGGGTATCGTTTCCGGCCAGGGAACCCCCGGCATAACGATAAATCAACCGGGCACTTACTCCCTGCAAATCACCCACCTGCAAAACAACTGTACCGACATCACATCCGTAACGGTCGCGCAAGACATCGTTCCCCCACCGGCTTTTGCCGGCGCCGACGGCATCCTCAATTGCTACAACCCCGTCTGGACAATTGGCAGCCCCGACAATCTGGTGTCTCCGGATATTTCCTTGCAATGGAGTAATGCCGATGGCTGGGTGCACCTGTCGAATCAGGCGTCCGAGGTGCTGGTGCAAGCGCCCGGCACTTATTACCTGCTCGCCACCAACCTGCAGAATGGCTGTATCAGCGCCGATACCGTGCTTGTCGTACAAGACAATGCCTTGCCTATGATCGACGCCGGCCCGGGTTTTGAACTCAACTGCCAGTTTGCTTCGTTTGTTTTGCAAGGAAGCGCCGATGCCGGCAGCAGTTTACTTCAATATGTTTGGTCTTCCTCTAACGGCCAGTTCATTGCCGACAGTCTTTCCCTCCAGCCAACGGTAACTGCTCCGGGAGTTTATGTCCTCACAGCGATCAACATAGAAAACGGCTGCATCGCCCGCGATTCGGTCAGCATCACCCTAAGCGACGATGTCCCGCTGGTGCAAATTGAATCGCCGGCCGTGTTTTCATGTACCCAAACGCAATTTGCACTTAATGCGACCGGTTCAAGTGCCGGTACGTCTTTTTCCTACCAGTGGCTGGCATCGAATGGTGGCAACATCATTTCGGGAGAAAACACCCTGCAGCCACTCATCAGTTCGCCGGGAAACTATACCCTCTGGGTAACCAATCTGACCAGTAATTGCAGCGCAACCCAATCTGTAGCGGTAAGTGCCAACCTTGAGGCGCCTGTATTGATGGTTAATGCAGGCGGCGACTTAACCTGCCTGCAAACCAGTCAGACGGCTGCAAGTAGCGTCGTTTCATCCGCATCGTCGCAGCTGGCCTTTTTGTGGTCGGACGGACAAACCGACGCCACCATACAGGTTGTTCAACCCGGCGATTATTTCGTTACGGTAACCGATTTGTTCAATGGTTGTACGACTACCGGCAGCATGACCATTGAAGCAGACACACAGCCTCCGTTAGTTGTCATCGCCCCAGTACCCGATCTGAACTGCCAAATCAATACGATCACCTTAGACGCAGGCGCGTCCAGTCAGGGCAGCGATTTTACCATACAGTGGACGAGTGCCAATGGCGGCAATATCGTTTCAGGCGACCACACCCTTCAGCCGCTTGTTAATTCATCCGGGACTTACACTTTGTTAATTACCGATGAATCAAACGGATGCACCCGACTGGCGACTGCGTTAGTTGCGACCGACACCGTGCCGCCGCTGGTACAAACTGCCACTGACGCCGTGCTGGATTGCCGAACGCAAAGCATCGAACTAAGCGGAACCGGATCCAGCCAGGGCAGCGATTTTTCGATAACATGGTCAACCGCCGACGGAAATATACTTTCCGGGGAACAAACCCTCTTTCCATCGGTGGATCAACCCGGCGTCTATGTGTTGACGATTGTTGATCTGCAAAATGGATGTTCGGCAAACAGCCAGGTGCTGGTTACTCAAAACATTCAGCCACCCCTGTTTGCCATTGCAACGCCGGATCAGCTCAATTGCAACATCACTTCCATCTCGCTGAACGCAGCCGTCAACTTTATGGGAAATGCCCCAGTTATTCAGTGGACAACCGCCGACGGAAACATCTTAAACGGAGCCAATACCTTGACGCCGGAAGTTGATGCTCCCGGCGTTTACCAACTGCTCATAGTCAATCAGGAAAACGGATGCGCTGATTCGGCCCAGGTCCTGGTTTTGGAAAATATCGTTCCACCTGTCATTACCGTTCAGCAGGGGGGCATTCTTACTTGCAATATTCAGCAACTGAACCTGTCGGCCTCCGCCAATACCCCCGTCACCCTCTGGTGGCAAACCGATGACGGTAACATCCTGAGCGGCGCATCAACACCGCAACCGCTTGTGGATCAACCGGGCAGCTACGAAGTCATTGCTACGAATATTCAAAACGGATGCAGTTCCGCTGCCGATGTTATCGTTGAAAGAGAAATGAACGTCCCGGTAGATTTTGACCTTTCTTTGACACCACCGCTGTGTAACAGGCAAGCGGGCCAACTGGTCTTTTTGTCAACCGACGGTGGGGTGGGTCCATTTGTTTATTCCATTGATGGAGGTCAAAATTTCAGCGACAGCCCCGAAGCGGATCAACTCGCCCATGGTGAATACCTGCTGGTGGTAAAAGACAACAATGGTTGCACTACGGCACAAACCCTGGTAGTTCCCGAACCCATAGCGCCTGCCGTTGAACTGCCGGCTACCTTCGACCTGCTCATCGGTGAATCGCTTCAGATACAAGCGCTTCTTCCGCCACCATTCCTGTCGAACCAGATTGAGTCCGTCGTATGGACGCCGACAACGGGGCTTGTTTTTACCGGAAATACGGTGCAAGAATTACTCGCTCCTTTCGTTAGTCCGCTGATTTCGACCGTATTTACGGTAAAAATCGTAACACCGGAAGGCTGTACGGCGGAAGCGCGCACCTCTGTTCGTGTTGATCGTCAAATAGATGTGTATGCGCCCAACGTGATCCTGCCCGACGACCCGAACGGTGAGAATTATGCATTTACCCTTTTTACCCGTAAAGGTTCCGTCAACCAAATCAAACAACTTCAGATCTACGACCGTTGGGGTGAGCAAATCTGGGTGAAACGCAATTTTCTGCCGGATGATCCCTCCATAGGTTGGGACGGACGTTACAACGACCAACATGTCAATCCGGGTGTGTTTGTTTGGTGGGCTGAAATTGAACTCATTGACGGTCGTTCTCTGCTGATGAAAGGCGACCTGACTGTCGTCAGATAAAAAACGAATGCTGTGAGTTTTGGCTATCGTTCTGAAAAAACCGTTTTTGGGCGGTTAATTTTTCGGGACGATAGCCTTATCCTTGTACCATCAGATGCAGCGTTGCCATGCGACAATCATTCAGTATCTTTCTCCATTTTCTGCCGTTTGCGCTTTGTAGCCAAATCAGCCTGGTGCAAAATGCCTCCTTCGAACAAAACGACCCCGATGCCGTGGTGGTGGCCTGCGAGTTTACCCAGTATTCCTACGACTTCCCGCGTAAGGCCGCCGTTTGGAGCAGTTTTCGCGACGGAACACCCGACCTCCTGCGCGCGGCAGAAAATTGCGACTGGATGAAAACCGTTCATTCCGGCGAGCAGTGTGCCGGAATCATCCTCTATTTGCCTGCCGAGGATGTGGGACAACGCAGCGACTTCCATGAATTCATACAGGGGCAGCTCTCCACTCCGCTCAAACCCGGCCTGAAGTATCGCCTCGAATGCTGGGTAATGATTGATTCGGTAATTGCAAAAAAACATCTCGCCCAGGTGTACGGCCCCAAAACACCCGTCGTACCCGTCCAATCGGGCAATCTCGGGTTTTGCTTCTCCGTCGCACCTTTCGGCCTCCATGAAATTTCTACGGCTGCTGTAGCTGCCAACAAAAAAAAGCCGCAGGTCAATTTCTCCGACATCATTCGCAGCAATGGCCAATGGATCAAACTTTCCACCACTTTCGTACCCGATCAACCCTTTCAACATTTTACCATCGGTAATTTTTTTGCGGATGTAGCAACCATGAACGATCTGAACATGCTGGAGCATCGCAAAATTGAACAAAAAAACCGCACTTTATCGGCGCCGCTCGATAAAGTGAAACGAGTCAACTATCTCTGTATTGACGATGTTCTGATTTTTCCGGAAAACCCGCCACCTCCTCCGGTATCGCTTGAAACCGCTCTGCTGAAAGAGAAAAAATACACCTTCAGCGCGGGCGTTTTATTCGACTCCGGTAAAGATGAACTTCGCCCGGAAGCCGGACGGGAACTCGATTCATTGGTCCTGTTCCTGGATAAATACCCCGAAATCATCATTGGCATCAGCGGCCACACCGATGATGTAGGCTCCGATGAATACAACCTCGACCTGTCGCAACGCCGCGCCAAATCGGTGCAAGACTACCTGGAAATCAAGGGCATCCGCGCCGACCGCCTCCGGTCGCGCGGATTTGGAGAAGCCCGCCCCGTGGCCGACAACAGCACCGAAGCAGGCAGACAAGCCAACCGACGGGTAGAATGTATCGTACTGAAAAATTAGCGTGTAGCCTACAACTTCAGCCACTTCTGCCAACTGCTGCCTTGCGCGTCAAATACCTGAAGGAAATAGGCCCCGGATGGCACAGATTCCAGCCGCTTTTCCAGCATTGACACTTCCGGCCCGAAGTCGCCCATCCATCCGCCGGCCGCATTAAACAAAAGCAGCCGCCGGACTTCCGAGGATGCCTGGATCGCAACTTTTTGTCCGGTAAAAAACGGGTTGGGACTAATGCGCAGCGATTCGCCTTGCGCTGTTTCTGCCAGGCCTGAAGACTGTTTGGGAGTGATAAATACCTTGAACATCCGCTTGCTCGCACTCGAAGGCGTGATGTTTGGAATTTCTGCTTTGATACCGCCAAACAACCATCCGATCAGCGTTTTGCCTTCCATACGGTGCAACTGCAATACTTCATTCGAATAATGCGGCGCTGTTTCCGAAAGCGCAAAAATCATGTTGGCCCCCAGCAATTCATCAAACCGCTGCGGCATCAGATACTCCCGGCTCACCCCGTCGGCGCGGCGCTGGAAAGTGGAAATATCGCGAATAAACGGCACCCGTTCGTCGTATTGCACACTCTGCGAGCCGGCATCGAAATAATGCACGCTCAATCCGCCAAAAAACAGGGTGTACATGGAGCCGTCTACCGAGTCGTACATCGGCGCCGCCGGACAGGTGTACTGACTGAATACCTGGGCGTACGTTGCGTCGAGTTGGAATATCTGATTATCCGAAATATATACCGGATTGTAGTAGGGCAAGTCTACATCAGGTCGAAAAACGCCGCCATACAGGCAAAGCGCCGGCGAGCCGTCCGGACGAATCAGCGGGGCGAGGGTAAAGTCGCGGCGACGCAAATTTTGTTCGTCGTGATGAACAGAATAATCGCTGATGGAAAGAGCGGTTCCTGTGTTGTTGATCCTGAATTTGCGAATATCGTAGGTGTAAACCTGGGTAAACATCGGGCTGGGCATCTGGGTGTAATTTCCTGAAAAGTCATGACCCCCTGCGAGGTAAAAATACTCCCCCATTTTATCCATCTCTCCCCCGCATACGCGCATGGTTTCCGATTCGATTTGCCGGAATGCTGCGGAGGGATTCTGGTGACCGATCATCGCGGTTACCAACTGGGGTAAATGCACTGCCGTCAGCACTGGAAACGTAATAAATTCTCCGCTTCCTGCCGATTTGCCATACCCGCCACAGATGTACAGGTATTCACCATCTTGCGCATATTGCGGGTTGGTTGCTTTTAAGGCATCAATAAAAGGGATATTAAGTGCATCCACCCCGAAATTCAGGGCATCGCCCGTGCCCGGCTGGATGAGCCAGATACTGGCATTGGCTTCATTCTCCGGAAAAGCGGTGAAAGGGAAAAATCCATGCAGCCCACCTATACGGCCTCCAATGAATACCCACCACCCGTCCCATTGCCCGAAGGCGGTGCTGTGCAAGCCGGGCAATTCGTCCTGCGTAACGTCTTCAATTTCTAGTATAAAGGGCAAGTCGGCAGGATTTCCCAGCGTCGGGCTTTGCGCAAAAAAACGGCCGGCAAAAAGCAGCAGACAGGCAAAAAGCAAGGTAGGCTTATTCATATCAAAAGACAGTTAGTAATGACGGACAAACCTACTTCCGATTGACTGGAAAGATCCAAACATTCAACCAAGCCCCGTATTTTCTCAACCTCCGGTTGTTAAGAAGCGTTAAAATGGCTTGCTGCGGACATTCTTACCGTTAAAATTGTTTTAAAGTCGGGAGTAGAATGATACAGGCGGCAGATTCGCTGTTTCTTTGCTGGCCCTTTCAACCTCACGTTATTACGTTATTTCGCATTAGTACGCCGGTGGTATTAGTTTAGAGAATTGAACGCCGGAGTATTTAAAAAAATCACCGCTATGCTACGCGTTTTACTCACCCCTTTGTTTGTTTTGTTTGCGGCGATATCATTGTTCGCCCAAAATCCGGTGAAATGGTCTTTTACCGCCAAAGACGCCGGCAATTGCCAGGTGGATCTCATCTTTACCGGCACCATTGACGAAGGCTGGTACACCTACTCCCAGTTTCTCGAAAGCGAAGACGGACCGGTTGCTACTTCGCTTACTTTTTCCGAAGGACCCAATTTCACACTGATCGGCAAGGCAAAGGAAAGCGGCGAGATCATCAAAGTGCACGACAAGGTGTTCGACATGATGCTCACCAAGTTCAAACACAAGGCGGTATTGACCCAGCGCGTGGAAGTCAAGGATCCCTCCAGGCCGATTACCGGTTATCTCAATTTTATGACCTGCAACGACGAGATGTGTCTGCCTCCCAAAGACGTGGATTTCTCGTTCAAGATACCGGCCCTCAGCGGCTGCGGCGGCAACGCCCCCGCTACCCCCGGAGGCGGCAATACACCGGCGCCCGGCAACCAAAGCGCCGGCACAGAAACCCCGCAAAGCGCAACACCCGCCGCCCCTGCGGAAACCCCTTCAGCAACCACCGATGCACCCACCGCCGATGCCGGCGTACCGGCGCCCGACGATCCCAATTTTAAAGGTTTTTTCTACTCCAAACGCCCGGAAATCAACGCCGCCCAGTTTGTCGGCAATTGCGGCGATAGGTCGAGTGGAAGCAGTGACGGCGCTTCATGGGTGTCACTTTTTCTGCTTTGTTTCCTGGGAGGACTTATTGCATTGCTCACGCCCTGTGTGTTTCCCATGATTCCCATGACCGTGAGTTTTTTTGTAAAAAGATCGAAAGACCGCCGCACCGGCCTGCGAAACGCCTTTATCTATGCCGCCAGCATCGTCCTGATTTTTGTGGCATTAGGCTCGGCAATCACGGCCATTCTGGGGCCGACCGCCCTTAACGATATGAGTACCAACAAATGGTTCAACCTTCTGGTATTCGGATTGCTTGTTGTATTTGCCTTTTCCTTTTTTGGTTTTTATGAAATTCAATTGCCCTCTTCCTGGGTAAACAAAAGCGACAAACTGGCCGATCGCGGCGGGTTGGTAGGTACATTTTTTATGGCATTTACCCTCGTCTTGGTCTCTTTCTCCTGTACGGGACCTATTGTAGGCACCTTGTTGGTCGAAGCGGCGCGTTCCAACGCAGGCGCATCGCTGCTGGGTTTTATTCCGATGAAACCAGCCATTGGAATGCTGGGGTTCGGATTGGGTCTGGCTTTGCCTTTTGGCCTTTTTGCGATGTTCCCCGGCTGGCTCAATTCGTTGCCCAAATCAGGTGGCTGGATGGACAATGTGAAGGTAACCCTCGGTCTGGTAGAACTTGCGCTTGCTTTTAAATTCCTTAGCACGGCCGATATGGTGGAACAATGGGGCATACTGAAGTTTGAGCCATTTATGATCATCTGGATATTGTGCGCCCTGGCACTGGGCCTTTATCAACTGGGGGTGCTGAAATGGAAAGGCAATGAATCCAAACCGGGAATGGGTCGCCTTTCCCTGGCTTTTGCTTCGCTGGCATTCGCCGCCTACGTCGGCTGGGGACTGGTTAATTACAAATCACTCTCCTTGTTGAGCGGCCTGGCCCCACCGGTACATTACAGTTTTAAAAAAGACGCTTCCCACAAGGAACACAAAGGCCCGGGTTGCCCGCACGGCCTCGATTGCTACCACGATTTTGATGAGGCGCTGGCTATTGCAAAACTGGAAAACAAGCCATTATTCATTGACTTTACAGGACACGGTTGCGTTAACTGCCGCAAAATGGAGGAAACCGTGTGGCCCTTGCCGGGCATCATTGACCGCCTTCGCAACGACTACATCGTGGTGTCCTTGTATGTGGATGAAAAAGTAAGGCTTTTCCCCGACAATAATTTTGCTTACCTGCTTGACCCTAAAACTGGCGAAAAAATCCGTACAGTAGGGGCGAAATGGGCTTCTTTTCAAGTCAATAATTTTGATGTAAGCGCTCAGCCGTATTACGTCCTCATGCACCACGACGGCAAAACCTTGCTCAACAAACCCACGGATTACACCAACGGTAACGACCCAAAAGTGTACCAGGCTTTCCTCGATTGTGGTTTGCAGGCTTTTGAACAACTGAAAAACGAAAAAGGCGGCGAGCGGATCGGCGCCAATTGAGCGGCTTTTCCGGCAGATATTGCACAAGGCAGTATCTGCCGGAAACATTTAATCTTTTTCCTGCAAACCGGGCGGGAGTACCAGCGACAGAAAAGCATACCCCAGCAATCCGGCTACCAATGAGGCGATAAAAACGGCAATTTTCGATTCAACAATGTGCCCCGCATCGTTGAAGGCCAACAGGGTAATAAATACCGACATGGTAAACCCGATTCCGGCCAAAAATCCTGCTCCCAGCAACATGCGCCGGTTCAACTCCTGCGGCAAAGTGCAAATACCGGCTGCGACTGCCCCCAGCGTAAAGCAAAGAATACCCAGCGGCTTGCCCAGCACCAATCCTGCCACAATTCCCATACTGTTGTCTGAAAACAAACCCTCCGCCCAGTTGTGCGGAATGGCGATGCCCGTATTGGCCAACGCAAACAGCGGTAAAATGATGAAAGCCACCGGTTTGTGCAAAACGTGCTGAAGGCGGTATGAGGGCGACAGTTCATCGCCTTTTCCAAAAGGAATGGCAAACGCCAGCAAGATCCCGGTGATCGTAGCATGTATGCCTGAATGATGCATACAATACCACATCAGCGCGCCAAGCACCAGATAGACCCAGATACGGTACATCTTCAAACGGTTCAGCGCCAGCATAAGTGCAAAAAGCAGGGCTGCCGCTCCGAGATAGGCCACGGAGATACCCTTGGAATAGAACAACGCAATCAGCACAATGGCCCCCATATCATCAATAATAGCCAGTGCGGTGAGAAATACCTTGAGCGACAGGGGAACGCGGCTGCCCAGCAACGAAAGAATGCCCAGCGAAAAGGCAATGTCGGTCGCCATTGGCACCCCGATGCCGACCTGGGTGGGCGTCCCGTGATTAAACACATAATGGAACGCTGCCGGAACAACCATCCCGCCCAGCGCCGCAACGATTGGCAACAACGCGTTCCGCCAGTTCGACAACTCGCCGATATAGACCTCCCGCTCGATTTCCAGACCGATCAGCAGGAAAAAAATGGTCATCAAGCCATCGTTGATCCAGAATTCAAGGGGGAAGCCGCCCAAATTGCTGTGCCACCCGTGTTGATAGGTTTCGCCCCAGGCCGAATTGGCCAGCAGCAAGGAAACAAGGGTGCAGGCTACCAGTATCAAACCGCCGGCCTTTTCACTCTCAAAAAATTCAGCAAACAATTTGGTCGGGCGTATGCGCCAGCGTTTGGGGGCATTATC
>JANRLZ010000305.1:0-17740 GCA_033762055.1 Saprospiraceae bacterium | reverse complement strand
GGAGCGGGACAACAGCCGTTTAATACACGGCCTTCGGCGTCGGTTTTGAGGAGGGTGTTGTAATTTACTGCCAGCAAGCCGCCATCAGCGGTTGAACTTAACTGGTTGAGGCTGAATGGTGTCCCGCCGGAATAATCATAGGCCCAGATCGGCTGGCCTTCCGGACTGATTTTACAAAGGATGGGAATGCTGCTAGAGCCATTGTTGTAGCCCCTTCCTGCGGAGAAAACGAAATTCCCGTCGTTGCTTTTTGTCAGCCAGGCCCGCTGATTCATACCGGAAATATTAAATACTTTTGACCACCGCATTTGCCCGTGGCGATCCGTATTTACTATCCAGCAGCGATCCGCCTCGCTAAACGTTGTGGAACGGGTGCTTCCGGCCATCAGATAATTGCCGTCATTTAACTGGAACATTGAACTTAGATTCTCGACAAAAGGCCCGCCAAACGTGCGCCATTCCATCAGCTCGCCGCTGTGATAATTCAAGCGTATAAAACAGGCATTCCCGTGAATATCTCCGCAGGCAAACAAAGTGTCGCCTTCTACATGTTGGGCATATAATTCGCCATTGAAGGTATTGAATTCCGTAGTGTAGGTTTTACTCCATTGCACATCTCCGTCATAATCGAACCGGATGATCAGCGGTTCAATTCTGGAGGGAAAACTGACGAGCTGTTGTGTTCCTGAAAAAATAAACCCGGATGAGGTAGCGGTTAATTGTTTGCTCCGAATATCCAGATTAAATCCCCCCAGCGCTTGCGACCAGATCACCTCGCCCGTTGGCGAGAGCTTGGCAATAATGGTGTAACGCGCATTGTCATTGGGCCCGTCGGGTACCAGCGAATCGCCTGCTATGATATATCCGTCGGGTACTTCCAGCACATTACAGATGTCGTGCATGGGCGCATAGGATTTGCTCCAGATGATTGCTCCGGCATCATCCAGGCGAACGGCCAGGCTGTTTCTGGGGCTGTTGTAACCGGCAAGCAGCACACCGCCTGTTTCCAGCGGGCAGGCATCGAAAATGAGGCTGCCCGCCCATTTTTTATGAAAGGTCGTTTGAGCAAATACCGGAGCGGTGAGCAGCGGCAGATAAATAAGCAGCAAGATAAATCTCATTGTTTTTCGTATTGATTTGGCGCTTGTAGCGGATGGATGGAATTCTAGTGGTGAACCAACTTAGTATCTAAAAAATTGGCGGCTGCTTTTTGTGTCTGTTTTCGTTGTTTGTCGGTTATAATGTACCCGCATTACGCCCTCCAAACGCCTCAACAACCCCTAAAATCATCTCACCCATTTTTCATCTCCTAAGTTGGTTCACCACTAGACATACTCTCTAAAAGATGCGGGGAACAACAAGGCCCGGCAGATTGTGGTCGGTCGGCAAATACATCGCCAAAAAGTACGGTTTGCAAGATAGCGGCCGAAATGTTTGTCTGCAAAGTCGCGCACAGCGACTTATTTTTACCGCCAAATTTCCGGAACATGCGTTTTATCGCCATTTTGGTTGGTTTCTTTTACACGCAGCTGCTTGTTGCCCAGGTATTTATGCGGCCTTTCGACAATGCGGCGGCGATGGGTATGGGCGGAGCGACCATCGCCATGCCCGGGCTTTCCGCAGCATTGGGCAACGAAGCCCAGCTGGGCCTGGGCGAACGATTGGGTCTTTGGGCCGGCACAGCGCTTCCTTACGGGGTAGAGGGCTGGAATACCGCACATTTTCAGGGTGTGATGGGTGTCGGAAAATTCGGCGGCGCAGGGTTGGGTATCGAACATGCTGCGACGGACATCTACGCGGAGCAGCGTTTCCGTTTGTCGTATGGGCGGCGGCTGGCTGAAACTTTTTATATCGGCGGTTCGGCGGATGTGTTGCGGGTATCTGCACAGGAATATGGTTCGGCTACCCTGGCCACCTTTGGATTGAGCCTGCTGGCCCGCGCCTTGCCAAAACTCTGGATCGGTGCTAAAATCCAGAACCCCTTTCAACAAAAAATCGGGGAAGACGCTTTGCCCAGTCTGTTGCGCATCGGCGCTTCCTGGAAACCCTCCGATCTGCTGCTGATGAGCCTGGAAATGGAAAAAGACCTCGAACGCCGCGGCGCTGTCAAAGCCGGGCTCGAATATCGTCCGGTGTCCATGCTGGTCGTTCGCGCTGGCATGCGTAGTAACAAAATCGCCCGGCTCGCCTTTGGCGCCGGACTAAAACTGAAAAACAATCTTTCCATCGATATCGCTTCCGAATGGCATCCCAGCCTTGGCCTCACCCCCGCTGCCATGGTATCCTGGCGACGATAACCCCCCTTCATCCTTCATCCCTCATCCCTCATCCCTTATCCTTCATCCCTCATCCTTCATCCCTCCTCCTTCATCCCTCCTCCCTCCCCCATGCCTTTCTCCACCACACCGGTTTCCGGATTAATCGTTTTTGAGCCGACGGTCTTTCACGATGATCGCGGTTATTTCTATGAAAGTTACAACCAGCGCTTGTGGGAAGAGGCCGGTATTTCAACCCGGTTCGTGCAGGACAACCAGGCGCGGTCCACCCGCGGCGTATTGCGTGGACTGCATTATCAGACGGGTGTAATGGCCCAGGCCAAACTGGTGCGGGTCATAGAAGGCGAAGTGCTGGATGTGGCGGTGGATTTGCGGGAAGAATCGCCGACATTCGGGAAGTGGTATGGCGTACGCTTGAGCGCCGAAAACAAACGCCAGTTGTTTGTGCCGCGCGGTTTTGCCCACGGCTATGTGGTATTGAGTGAAACGGCGGAGTTTGCCTATAAATGTGATAATTTCTACTCAAAAGCCCATGAGGGCGGCGTGCGTTTCGACGACCCGGCACTGGGGATTGACTGGGAATATGACCTCGGCAAAGTGCTGGTTTCAGAAAAAGATCGGGCATTGCCGGGTTTGGAAGGACGAGTGCGGTAACTTAGAAGAACTGGGAAAATGGCGCCAGGACAAGGAAGGTGTCAAACGGATAACAGGCTGAAACGACTTTTCTAAAACCAATCAATGATACGCTAACTGCCGCCTTGCATGCTCAAATTCCTTGCGCCAAATACGGAAGGAATAATAAATCAGCGACAACAGAATCAATCCATAAATTACAAACAGCGGCCTTCCCACGATCTCTCTGAATGTATCGTATGCGGCAACCTGATAGAACTGACACAGGTTGTGTATGGTGGCAAGGATGCTGCCAAAAATAGCTACCCTGATGAGGACATATCCCAGATGCCCCAATAGTATTTTTCCGTTTTTTGGACTTTTGTACAGGATTTGATAAAACTTTCCCTTTTCCTGAAAATAAATTTCTGAAATATAATCGGTGAGTCTTACCGGCCTTTCAGCGGTAATTGCAACGACGTGTTTGAAATAGTAAAAATAGCAGGCGTATACGATAAATGCCACAACGATGATATTGGCTACGATCAGCCCATTCCAGCCAAAGCCCAAAAAGCGGGCTAATGGATTCATTTCGCCTTCTGGGTGCTCAAAAAACCAGAGACTGGTGGAATAAAAATCGCAACCTCTGGCAAAGAGGAGCATCATTGTCAGCAACAGGAATTGAACTTTTTTCATGTTCGATGGTGTGTCATTGCGTGCATTGAATGCAAAATTCTATTGTTTTATTACCTGACCAATAAATAATAGCGTATTGGTTTGAGGTATGCTGATATGTATTTCACGCATACCATAATCCTGGTTAAACGGCGGCTTGACTTTTAGCCCGGTTAGGGTGTGTCTGAAAAATACTTGCCGGACTGAAAAGGCATCTTTTGGAAACTGTTCTTCAGGTCTTTTTCGGGCAATATGGCCCGATATTCCCCTCAAAAGCACCTTTGCCCGGAACCCAAAACCTGCTCTTGTCTGTCTCGCCAGCATTTTTCAGACACACCCTAATTTATCATGAATGCTTGTCCAGAGTGCCTCAACATCGTCTACTTCCATGTAAAATTCCATTTGTCCGATTTCCGATCCCGCTCGTAAAGCATGAACCGTCAAATAATCTTTTTGAAAAATTGAATATTGCTCCGTTTCCATGACGGATGAAAAAGATAGCACATCTGTAAAAAAACGGGCGGTTTCAACAAGGTTATACGAAGGTATCATCGGGCTGAGAAAAAGCGCTGTACCTAGCTTGATTCAATTTATCAGGGTCAAAAATAACACAGCCTGACAATATTAGCGACCAGGTTAATATTGTCAGGCTGTGTTATTTGCCAGCGCCTCAGGTTCATTCCTTTATTAATGGGAAAATGGCATTCCCGACCCGAATAAAATAGGTGCCTGCCGGTACTCCTTCCAGATCAATCTCAATGCTTGTCGCATTGAGGGTTGCATGTTGAAACCGAACGGTTCGCCCCAACAGGTCCAGCATCTGTACCGAAGCAACAGGCGCCTCTTTGCTTTCAAGCACCACACGCCGGGTCGCCGGATTGGGATACAAGGTGATTCCGGAGTTTTCTACCGTTGGTGATGCACTTGTGAAGGCCGTGCAGGAAGGATCCATCCCCACGAAACATTTATCAAAAGCCGTTTGCAATACATCTGGCTGCTCAAACAAGGCTTGCACATTTTGTAGGGGCGTATTGCCGGCATCATGTACAAAATACCAGGCGAGAATCAACTCGTTCACCGCGCCGGGCATCAGCGAAAACGGACCGAACGATGCAATGCCTGCCCTGGGGCCTGGTACATTCCCCAGGGCCGCCTCCGACTGTCCATTGGGAATGTTGGGGTTGTCGGGGAACATCAATCCGCCATTAGGCGCTGCCGTGCCGTCCGGGAAATGGCCGGTAAGCAGCCGGTAATATTCAATCGGAGAAAGGTTGTCGGCATTTTCTACGATCATGGCATGGCGCAAGGGAACTTCCTCGCCCTCGGCGTCTAACGGCCCGCGCATCAAATCAAGTGCTACAACCGGAATTTCTGTCTCAAAACCACCTTCATCCTGTGCATCGCCATTGTAGGCATACAGGATGTTTCGATCAGGAATGACCCCCGAAAAGTCGTCGCCCGGATGACCGATCTCGAAATCTGCAAAAACGCCGAAGTAGCAGGAGTCGAGTTTTTCAGCACCCCGATTGATCAATTTGTACCGGACGAAGATCGCATTATTCAACAGTGAATGCGCTGCGGTTTTGTAAGCAAACACCTGGGTTTGGACCTCAAATTGTTGTCCTGAAACAAGGCCGGAAGGGTGCGCGCCTTCATCGTTGAAAACAAACCAGTTCTGGTAATCCGGGATTTGTCCGAGCGGACAACCCCGGATTTCGATTGACGGATAGTCGCCGTTTTCGGGGGTATAGGTCGCATCGTTGTCATAATCCGTAAAACCGCCCAGTGCCTGGTAGTTGAAAGGCAACCCAAAACCATTATAGGCCTCAAAATGGGTGTTGCCCAGGCCCGGGAAGGCGTAAATGGCTGTTTGTGCCTGGTCAATCTGGCCGTTGTCCTGAAAATCCTGCAAATGTGCCACTACGGCATCGCAGCTGACTTCCCAAATACGGTTCCATTCGGCAGACGTCGGCAGACCGGCCTTGAAATCCTGATGTGACGGCGAAGCGACGGCTCCTTTCAGGTTGCCGGCCGGATCCTTGCCGATCAACCAGATACCTGCCGAACGCAGCAGGTTTTTTTCTGCCACCCCGGTTTGAAGCGGCACAAAACCACCGTTTGAATTATGGTGAAAAAGGCTTCCGTCGGCGTGCACCGTGGTGCGAACCTTGTTTATTTCGATCGGGACAGAAGCGGGCGTCTGGGCGGCAATGGATGCAGCGCCAAACAAAAGGACGAGGAGAGAGAGCCGGGTAGTCATGTTGGAGAAAGTTTGATGCCGGTTGTTAGAACGCCTGTGGGCCCAAAAGGCGATGTTTGATCCGGATGAATGATGGTGCAAAACAACGGGCGCCATCCACGCCATGCAAGCACAAATAAGTGTAAAAGTCAGGTTTCCGGCTGCAGTTGCTGTAGCGTGAAAATTCAATCAAATATAGGTAGGGGAGGATATCAACGCATCATTTCCACAAAAGCATCCTTCCGTCGGCGGGCCAGCGGTACGATTGACTTATCCGTCATTTGCAGTCGGTCACCGTCGTCTTTATCCAGTTTTCGCACAAATTTTAGATTGATAATGTGCGATTGGTGGGCCCTGAAAAAAGGGGGAGAAGGCAGTAGCGACTCAAAACCGGTTAATGATTGAGCGACCAAATGTCGTTCGCCATTTTCCAGGAATACGAAACTGTAATTTCCGTTGGCTTCGAGGCGCAGCATCTCTTCTGTCCCGACAAACAACAGTCCACTGCCTGTATTCAAGGCGATCCGGTCGAACTGCCGGGTAGTTGCCAGACGGCTCAGGTATTGTAATTGCTGCCGGTGTTCAGTTCCCTCACCGGGAATGGCTGCTTTTCGCACGGCGGCGGTTAGTTCAACAGGATCAACCGGCTTAAGCAAATAATCGAGCGCACTGTAACGGAATGCACGCAGCGCAAATTCGTCGTGCGCCGTCGTAAACACCACCTTGAAATTGGGCTGGGGAAAACGATCAAGCAAGTCGAATCCGGTGCCGTCGCCCAGGTCAATATCCAGCAACAACAAGTCGGGTGATGCCTGCGGCAGCAGTTTAGTAGCCTCGCTCAGGGAGCCCGCTTCGCCCACGATCACGACTTCCGGACAGTCGGCGGCTAAAAATAATTTGGCTACTTCACGAAACGACGGCTCGTCGTCAATAAGGAATACCCGGATGGTATTGGGCATAGCAGTGAAAAACGGGTTCAGTAGCCTCAAAGATAAGGGCCGTTTCACCGAATTTCATTTTTTTCCTGCCGGACGTCATCTTTTTAAGCTCACCATGGCCATTTAGATGAAAGATTTGGGGCAATGTACCCGGCGTGTATTAGATAGCGGTGCTCAAAAATCCCGAAGTCACAAAATTCCTGCTCCCGGTTACAAATCAGCGGGCGGTTGTAATAAAGGTATATCCCCCTTAGCCGCTTCAACGGCGCCAACGCGCTATAAACCCTATTAACCGGCAATACATTCCTTTAAACAATTAACAAAAACCTTTTCAAAAAATGAAAAAAACAATTCCACGGCGATTCTGCGGTATCCTGGATCATTTCGGGTACCTGCCCATGATGCTCTTGCTTCTTGCAAGCCTTTCACTTACCCACCCGGCGTTGGGGCAAGGCGGCCCCTGCGACCAAATTTCCTTCTCGATAGATCCGCTGAATCCCTGCGAGTTTGCCGCGCGTTATCAGACACAAACGGATTGTTACATTGAGTTGCGCTTTATCCTGACCCAGGGAGAATTTGCCTCTTACAACGTCAATGCTGCCGACGGATTTATGGTGCAACAGATCAGCCCTTCCGAACTCTGGGTCACCCACGAGTTCGGATTTATTCCAACGGGTAACCAGGTGCCTTTTTTGTTTTCCCTGCCTTACGACCTGGCCACTTCCATGAGTGTCGCTTTTTTGAATGATTGCGCACAAGTCGGATGTGAAATCCTGGGCGGTTATCCGATAGACCCCTGCCCCGACCCGCAAACAGCCAGCGTAATCGGGGTAAAATACCGGGAATGCAACGGCTTGCCGTACATCAATCAGGATAAACTGCCCGGCTGGACCATCCAACTGCTCGATGAAGCCGGCAACATCGTTCGCGAAGAACTGACCGACATTGACGGTAATTATGCTTTTTACGACCTCCCCAAAGGGCAATATTATTGCCGCGAAGTACAACAGCCCGGCTGGACGCCCAATGTGCCGCCTTCCGGCGAAGTGGCTTTTTATTTGGAACCCACCGAACAACGCGTCATCAATTTCGGCAACTGCCGCGATTGTTCCTGCGATTCGATTCGCTGGACGATCATTCCTATCTCTACCGGAATAAACGAGTGTTGTTATCGCCTGACAATTCAAAACAACGATGCAGGCTGTTTCCCGGATATAAAAATTAATCTCGACCCCGGACTGGCGATTTCGAGCTGGTCGCTTTCGGCGCCCGGATGGTCGGTCACACCCTTGGGCACAACGGGCATTCAGGCCAATCCGCCGGGCGGGTTTGTACCGGCCGGCACGGTTTCTCCTATTACGTTTTGTGTGACGGGCGGCGCCCAGCACACGATGACGACCCACACTTCGTACACCAATGGCCAGATGAGCGTGTTGTGTGAAACAATGGATACCTTCAATTGCTCGCAATCTTGCCCGGATCCGTACAACTACGTGCAAAACGGTAATTTTGAACAAGGAACGCCGCCCGGAGGCGATGAAAGTATCGGATTCGCGGCTTTTTGGAGTGCGATCTGGACCGGCTGTACCAGTACCGCGGATTATTACAATACCATTACAGCGCCGCCATTTGGCGTGCAGAACCCGATGCCCATTACCCAGGGTAGTTTCGGCGGTATGTGGGCCAAGCCACATGGATCGAACCTCGTATGGCGCGAAGGCATGATGAACCAGATAACACCCATCGCTGCCAATTCGGGCGTTTACCAGATGACAGCCAAATTTGCCTGTCTGACGCCGGTATTGCCTACGCCCAACGCTATCCTTCCCGTCATTGAAGTATGGGGCGTTCCGGCCGGGCCGCCTGTATTTGGTACTTGTCCGGGTTTGCTTGGCGCCAACAGCAGCATTTTCCCGGGATCCGTTTTACTCGGCACTTTTACCCCCAATTCCAGTTGTGACAAAAATTTCCAGACATTCAACAACTTTACGTTTTCGGCGCCCGGCTTTTTGATGGATCGGATTTTCCTGACCCGCGAACAAACATCGCCTGGCGCGCCCAGCCCGGATGTCTATGTGGCGGTGGATGATATTTGTCTGACCAAAATAGGCGGTACCGATTGTGTTTGCGCGCCCAACTCGCAATTGCAGTTGAATTACAATGGAAATGCTTACCCGTTATTTTGCGGTCAGGGACCGTTTTCGCAGGCATTACCCTGTCCGACTTCGCCGGTAAATGTAACAGGCGTTTTCGGCTGTGTGGATGCCTCCGGCGGCCCATGTCCCAATTATACGGTTGACTGGGTTTTGTCCAGCCCCTCCGCCGGCGTTATCGCGCAGGGCGCCATCGTTCAGGGTGGCCCGGTTTCGTTGAATTTCCCGGCATCCTTATTTGCTGCCGGTGGCGATTATATGCTGCGCATGACCACGCTCTGCCCCGGCCAGACAGATTCCTGCAGATGCATTTCGCGCTGGATTTTTGATTGTTGTGCAGCGGATGCGAATTTCAATGTAGGCCCCTGCGGGAATGTCAGTTTTATGGGATTCGGCAATGGTACCCCACCCTATGCCTTCTGCTGGGATTTTGATGGCAACCTGAGTACCTGCGAATCCACGCTGCAAAATCCGACCTATCAATTTACCCCCGGTACACACACCGCTACCTTGCAAATCACGGATGCCAACGGCTGTGTGGCGACTTATTCCGTCACGTTTACCGTGCCGCCTTACCCGACAAGCGCGACAATTTCAGGGAACCTCACAATCTGCCCCGGCCAAAACACGACCCTGACGGCCGGCGGATGGAACTGGACCTCCTGCCAGTGGAGCAATTCCGGTTCCGGCGCCTCGATAACAGTCAATGTCCCTGGTACTTATTGTGTGACCTGCAGCGACGCCAACGGTTGCACCGCTACGGCCTGCGCCACAGTGGTGCAATTGCCGGCCCCCGCGGTAAATATTACCGGGAATCTGACCATTTGCTTGGGACAAAGCACCACCTTGACTGCCACGGGCGGCGGAACCTATTCATGGACGCCGGGCGGCGCAACAAGCGCAGCCATTACGGTGAACCCAACGACAACAAGTACCTACACGGTGCTGGTCACCGGCGCCAATGGTTGTACCGCCACCAAATCGGTCACCGTAACGGTCAATCCTTTGCCGCAAGCCGATGCAGGTCCAAATCAGACCGTTTGCCAATGGCAAACGGCTACACTCACTGCGACGGGGGGCGTTAGTTACCAGTGGTCACCCAATAACTCCACCGCCAATCCGTATATCACCACACCGATTCAGAGCCACATGCTATTTACAGTTACCGTGACCGGCGCCAACGGCTGTACGGCAGTGGATCAGATGAAAGTGCTGACACAGGTATGCGACTGTGACATGAACCCGTTTGTGCAGAACGGGGAATTTGAAAACGGAAATCCCTGTATCCTCCCCGACGAAGACATTCATAATGCCAATTTCTGGAGTGGCATCTGGCCGAACAATTTGGGTTTTAGTACCGGCGACTATTACAATACAACGACCTGTACGCCCACCGCTTCATTTCCGGTATTGGCTACGCCTGCGCCTGTCGGCTGTGGCGCATTTGGCGGCTTCTGGTGTTTTCCGCATTCCAACGATGTTGCTTACAGGGAAGGCATTCTGAACCATTTATCCCCGGCCAACCTCATTTCGCCCAACTCGGGCAGTTACATGGTCAGCATGAAAATGGCTTGTCTGACGCCGGTAAGCGCCGCGCCGCGTATGAGTGTGTATGGCGTAGTACAAGGCGCCCAATCCACCATCATCAGTACCTCGTCCTTAACCACCAACACCCCGGGCAACCCCAGTCTGTTTGACCTGAACGGCCAACCCGGCGCCGTGCAACTCGGCACGGTGCATGTTTTAAGTAACTGCAACAACAACTTTATGGATGTTGGCTTTATGTTTAACTCCAACATCCTGCCGGGTACAATAGACCGCGTTTTCCTCACGCGAGACGACGGTTTAGGCGGCTTTGTTTACCTCGCGGTGGACAGTTTCTGTGTAAAACCGGTATTCGACAGCACCACTTGTCAGTGCGGCTTGCTGACATATGCAGGCGTCTATCAATACGTTACCGGATGGCAAAGACCAATCAGCCCCGGCCAGGCGCCGCTCACCCTTCCCTGCCCGAAACCCGGCGCCAACTATTCCGTAGCCGGACTTTACCATTGTTCGCCCGACCAGTGCGGCAACAACACGGTGGACTGGATACTGGATCGCCCGGCGCCCTTGCCGGATTTGACCGGACAAAGCAGTCTGGCCCCGCATCCCTTCTTCCATGTACTGCTCAACGCCTCGGATTTTTCCCAGTCGGGAAATTATCAGCTGACTGTAACCCGTCATTGCGGGAGTACTCCTTGCAGCAAGGTATTTAATTTTAAATTAGATAATTGTCCTTGTTCCTGCGATTCACTCGATACGGATGTGGCGTATGGCTTTTCCATGTCGAACAGTTCGTTCCCCGCCAATTTCTGTAAAAAACGTTTCAAACCGCTGGCGCTTTGCAACAACGATGTGGTAAACTGGAACATTCAGGAAGTGGGCGGGTCGTATAATGCTACCGGCACCTCTATCGGCAACGCTTACTTCCAGTTTGGCACGGCGGTCAACCAATCCGGCTATTACGATGTGTGCATGAAGGTTACCCGCGCGGTGAACGGCGTCGCCTGCAGTACGGACTCTGTTTGCAGAAGGGTGTATATTCAATGCACCATTGATCCTGTCAGCCCGGCTTTAACCCGCTATTGCGACGAGAATGCCGTGAAAAACGGCGGCTTTAATGAAGGCAGCTCGGAAGGGTTGCTCAATGAATGGGGTTATCTGGCGCATTGGGATAAATTCGGCAACCCCGGCGACGGACAGGTGTGGGTAGAAGACACTTCCTATGCCGGTTCGCTCGACGAAGGTTATGTGGTGATGCGGGGCCGGGCCGGCAATTTTGCCGGCATCGTACAGTCGGTCAACCTGGAGGAAAGTCCTTATTTGGCCATCTATTTTGATGCCATCAATTACTTAGCCGCCGAGGCGCCTGCAGGCACCCGCATAGATGTGCGATTGCAGGCGGAGCCGTTCTGGCATCCGGATATGCCTACCCTGCCATTGCGTACCTATACCCTTAGCGATGCCAACGGCTGGCGTGGAATGGGCGGTATTATCCCGCTTGATAGTATCCCGACTTCTATGCGCTATCTGGTCATTTGCCTGCAAAATGATGACGACACAGAAAATTCCATAGTCGGGCTGGACAATATCGAGGTGTGCAATTCAGCGACAACACCGGCGCCGGAAGCAATCGGACAAACGACTTTGCCACTCCGCATTTACCCGAATCCCAACACCGGTCAATTCACGGTGGACTTGTCTGCGCCGGCGCGCCCCGGCACCCTGTTCCGCATCACCGACCTCTCGGGCAGGATGGTTCAGGAAGTGCGAACAGAAGCCGGCAATACGCAACAACGCATACAATCCGGAAACTTGCCCGATGGCATGTATTTTCTGCAAGTGCTTGAAAATGGCAGCTTGATCGGGGTAAAAAAGTTTGTAAAACAGTGAGAAGCATAAGCGCCTAAAATCCGCGGCCTGCCCGAAATCGGGCAGGCCTTTTTTGTTGGCGGGTAGTATAGCAAGTATTTTTGGCGGTTCATTTTATACCCAACGGAATGTGGTTGGCAAGAATATTTTCGGACAAATCCTTCAACATCAATTGAATCCATCCTGAAAATCCCGCAAATCAGTGTAATCCTGGTATACGTTGGTTCGGTGCTGAAAATATACGCATAACTTCGCCCGGTGTTGCCGCAAATGCCGGCCAAACCGCATCAAAAGCATACAATTTTGGAGCAGAAGTATCTGCTTTTTACCCAAACGCATACGATGTTGAAACAGAAGTATATGCTTTTGAACCAAAAGCATACGATGTTAAAGCAAAATCATCTGCTTTTTACCCAAAAGCATACGATGTTGAAGCAAAATCATCTGCTTTTAATGCAAGAACATCTGCTTTTTAAGGTAAAAAGTAGCCCTTTAGTAACAAAATTCCTGGTTTTAAAGTGAAATCAGTCACGTTTAAAGCAAAAACAGATACTTCTAAGGGGATTTTTGGTACTTTTGCTTTAAAAGCGGACGCTTTTGGTGTAAATACGCCTGTTTTTTATCCATTTTTCGGCGCTTTTTATCATTAACCCTTACTTTCTTATGAAAACCTGGGAAGATTTTGAATTCTCCAGTCCGCTTCCCCCTCGTGAAGTGTTGAAACGCCTTGGCCGGCATCCCGGCAATCCGGGCAACGGCCTTTTTTACGGCTACATCCAGGGAAATAATTTTAACCTGCGACAGGATTACGGCATACCCCAAGACGACAGCGACGATCCGCTCATCACCGGCTACGTTCAAAGAGAAGGCGAAGGCAGCCGGATATTTGCCCGTTTGCATATACCCGAAATGATCGCCTTCAAAGCGCAGTTTGGAACCGTAATGTTACTCGGCGCCATGGTGATGATGTGGGTGCTGATGCCGCCGTTCAGAGGAAATATTCATTTTGACGGCGACTTTTTTTCCTTCATTTGGCAGAATATTCCCTTTTTCTTCCATGTAGTCACCCTGCTGCTTGCGCCCGTCATCGGGTGGCGTTATATGAGAAAATTTAACAGAGAAGGGAAAAATGTGCTCATCAGCAAGTTTGTGGAATACCTTGAGGCCGGATTTCCGCCCGAACCCAGTCTGTCCGAGCAAGCGCAACAGTTGAAAAATGAATGGTTGCGGGAAAAAGAATTGCAGCACAGGGGGTGAGGGCAGGGCGCCACTTGCGGTTGAATGCGTTGTTATATAATTCCTCTTTGTTGGTTTCTCCTGGGTACGGCTTGTGTGTCACAAGCCCAACGCCCTGTTTGGCGCAACTATACCATCAACGACGGCATGCCCAGCAACGGCGTGTACGCCCTGATGCAGGACAGCCGGGGTATGATTTGGGTCGGCACCAGTCACGGCATCTGCCGGTTCAATGGTTATGAATTTGTAAGGCCGGTAGACACCAGCGGTACGGAATACAGTTCTACCATGGAAATTCAGGAAGACCATACCGGCCGTATCTGGTTCAACCGGCTGAACGGACGACTCTGGTACATCGAAAACGACACGGTGCGAGCATGGAAATACAACCGCCTGCTCGATTCTTTACCGGCAAAAACCCGTTACTCCCTGCGTTTCTCCATCGCCCGCGACGGCTCGGTCTGGTTGGGTACCTGGGAAGATGGTTTTATTGTCGTCAGTTCCGACGGGCGACTGCAAAAACGCAGGCAGCCGCAAAGTTTTCTGATCGCCGATATTAATGGCGCTCTGCTGCTCGCCCGCGATATAAGCGGCGCCGACGATGATGCCTACCGGCTTAAAAACGGCCTAACGCCGCTGATTTACAAGGTTGAAAAAGAGAGCATGCGCGGGTTGGGCAGATTCCCTATAGATTATTCGATGCCCAGCCAGGCCGGTTTCTGGATGTGGCCGATTGGCAAGGGGCGGGCCATCGGCCAATTTCTTCACGGTTATTACCTTCTGGAGGGAGATCAGTTGGTTTGGCACGGCACGAAAGCAGCCCTTGCCAAGAGTGTCGTAGAACTAAACAATGGCGCATTGCTGGCAGCCATGATCAGTGGAGACCAACAGGGTTTATATCGGTATAGAACCCTCGATGATTTCAAAAATGAAAAATTTGACAACCTGCTTCCCGGTATCAGTGTCGCGCGCATCATAGTGGATCGGGAGGGCGGCTGGTGGGCCGGCAGCAACAAGTCGGGCCTTTTTTATTGCAAAAACCCGCAACTTGAGGTGTACGATCAAAGCAGCGGTCTGCCGGCCAATGAAGTCACAGCACTGAGCAGCGACGGGGACGGCAAGGTATTTGCCGGCTTGCGCCAGTTTGATATCGCCGTGTTGCATCGTCATGGCGAAGCGCCCGGCCTGCTGCCTCGTTCGCCGGTGACGGAGATGTACCTGCTGCGCTACGATACGGCTACAGGCCGACTTTGGGCGGCGAATAATCTTTGCTATTTTGACGGCAAAAAATGGAGGGTTGCCAAAAAGAAAGGCGAAAAAAAAGAAAACAGCCACTTGCCGGCAAAAAAAATCGCGCCCGATTACGCCGGAAAATTCTGGTGGGTCTGTACCGGATCCGGTGTTTACCAAATTGACCCCGCTTCGGCAACAGGTGATGGGGAAGGCATAGACACCCTGGAAGGTTTGCGCAGCTTTTCGGTGAGCCAGGATATTGACGGCGTACTTTGGGTAACTTCCAAAGACGGATTGAAATTCTGGCGCGACGGACAATTGATCCCCCCCCTGTTTTCCCATCCCGCCCTGCGCAACAACCCCCTGCACGTGGAACACCTGCCCGCATCGGTGGGCGGTGGACAAGTGCTGGCCCTGATCAGTGGCGGCTTGCTCATCCGCGATGGAAAGGGTAATTTTACACACCTGCGCGCAAAAGACGGTCTGACAACCGACATGATCCTCGGGCTTGTCGTGCGGTCGGATGGCGTGATTTACGGGTTGTCAAACGCCGGACTTAATATTTTGACATTTAAAGGGAATGGCAAGTGGGAAATTGAAACGCTGACGGTTAAACACGGGCTGCCCTCCAATCAGGTCAACGATGTGGTGGCACTTGGCGACGAAATCTGGATTGCAACCGATGGCGGGGTGGTTCGTTTCAGAAAAAAACCAGACACTGCGCCGATACCTTCGCCCATGCTGGAAAAATTCCGCGTGAACAATGAAACGCTGCCTTTTTCCCAAAACCTCGTGCTGGATCACACACAGAATAACCTGAGCCTGCGTTTTTTTTCCCTGCATTATCGCTCTGAAGGCGATATCCCCTATCGTTATCGGTTGCTGGGCGCCGACACGGCGTTTATTTATACCCGAAACAGGGAAGTGAATTTTGTACACCTCTCTCCCGGTGTTTATACTTTTGAAGTCCAGGGACAAAACGAGGAGGGGCGTTGGAGTGAAGCGGCGCAATGGTCGTTTCGTATTTTGCCGCCCTGGTGGGCCCGTACCTGGTTTCTGTCTTTAAGTGCGTTGGCAGCAGCAGCAGCCATCTGGTTGTTTTTCCAATATCGCCTGCAATCGGTAAAAAAAGAAGCGAAGGTGCGCGAAAAAGTGCGCGAACTTGAATCCGCCGCCTTGCGCGCACAAATGAATCCTCACTTTATATTCAATTGTTTGCAAGCCATTCAGGCATTTGTGGCAAAAAACGAACGCGAGGCGGCTTCTACCTACCTGGCCCGTTTCGCCAAGCTGGTGCGTTTGTCGCTACATAGTTCGGTAGACGGCCGGCATTCGCTGCGCGATGAAATTGCCATGCTCGACAATTATTTACACCTTGAACAACTGCGTTTTGGACACACCTTCGATTTTGACATCAAAGTAGCGCCCGAATTGGCAGCCGAGGACATCAGTTTGCCGCCGTTGCTCATCCAGCCATTTGTAGAAAATGCGGTCATACACGGCCTTCATGGGCGTAAAAGTGGCGGTAAGGTAAGTGTGGTATTTTCCGCCGAAGGCGAAAACCTGGAGATTGAAATCGCGGATAACGGCCAGGGATTTGAACCCGAACCGGTGGGAACGCCCCGCTTGTCGGCGCATAAATCGGTAGGCATGTTGCTCACGCAAAAACGCCTCGACTTGCTTAACGGCAAGGAAATGCCGGTGTTGAACACGCCGGTCGAAGATGCCAACGGGAATATTTGCGGCACGGCAGTAAAAATCAGAATACCGATCTGAACTGTTTTTTACCCCCTGGCCAGTTTCACAAAATCCTTTACTTCCAGCACAGGTTTGTCGGCCCCGTGCAGGGCCACCACAATCATGGCCTTGCCCAGTTCGGCCAGGGTGCTGGCTGCGCCAGGAAACAGAAATCGAAGGGCCGGGAACAACCAGGAGATGTAGCGATAATATTTCAGGGTGTTTTTCATGCCGGGCGTAGGTTGCAAATAGCCCGGCCGAAAGGCGTAAGCGCCCTTAAAGGGGAGTTTGCGCAAATCATTTTCCGTTTTGCCTTTTACCCTTGCCCACATCAGGCGGCCCTTTTCGCTGCTGTCGGTGCCGGCTCCGGAGATATAACAAAACGTCATACCCGGGTTTTGTCGGCTTAATACTTCGGCAAATCCCAGTGTCAGGGTATAGGTTAACCGGTAAAAATCGGCTTCGGTCATACCGACGGAGGAGACGCCGAGACAAAACAGACAGGCGTCGTAGCCTGCCAGTTGTTGTTCGATGCTGCCTGGATCAGAGAAGTCGGCCAGCAGGACTTCTTTCAGCTTCGGATGCTGAACGCCACAGGGTTTGCGGCTCACCGACAGCACTTCACTCACTTCAGGGTGTTGCAGGCATTCGTGCAGGACGCCTTCGCCCACCATGCCCGTTGCGCCGGTTATGATTAATTTTATCATGGTTGAATAGGATAGTATGAGGTAGTTTTTTGCTTGTGCTCGGGCTGCGAAGATAGTCAAGCGGCTCATCATGCAAATCACAAAAATCCTGGTATAACTTTGCTGCCATGAAACACGTGCTGCTGCTGCTGTTTGTTTTGCTGAAGGGTACTCAACTAAACTCCCAAACCCTATACCAGGGCTGGCGGGTAGCGGTATTTGATGTGGAAATTTTACAGCAAAAAAGCCGGCAGATCAACCTGAAATGCCGCCTGGCCAATACCGGTAGTCTGTCGTTGACCGACAAAAAACACTCGGACAAGTGGATCGTCGAATTTGATGTGGCCAGTCTGCCTGTGCGTTTGCGTGGACATGAAGCGGCCATTTCAGCGGTGGTGCGGGAGGAATGCCCGCCGCTTAAACCCGGCGAAATCACGGCTCCTTTGTGGCTGAATGTACGCCTTCTGCCACGAGATACGACTACTGCCGGCGGTACAGGTTGTGCCGATATGTCGTTTGATACGGCATTTGTCGAAGCATG
>JANRLZ010000304.1:0-5972 GCA_033762055.1 Saprospiraceae bacterium | reverse complement strand
GTGCCTTGCTGGGAATAATCATCGGCTGGTGGACGGTCCTGGGCGGGCGTCGTTTGTCGCTGCTGCCCCGTTTGTAATCTGTCGCGTACTTGTCTATTATTCCATAAAACAAGGTATTGACTGAATTGCCGGCGGTATTTGTATTTTTCGGCGCGGTTTTTGGCATTAAACAATTCGTGCTTTCTTTTTTCAATCCAAATATTTGACAATCAAGACTTTCTATGAAACGCATTTTTACGCTTTCGATGTTTGTTTGGCTGATTTTTTTGTCAAAAAACGCTGTTGCTCAAACTTTAAAATCCATTGACAAATCGCAAAATGCCGGCAAAGTGGAATGGCTCGACCGTCAGATTTCAGTAGGCAATGTTGCATTTGGTCAGCCTGTCAGCCGCGAATTCAGGGTCAAAAATATCAGCAGTGAAAATCTTATTATTCTGCAAGTGAAAAGCACCTGTCATTGTACGGTAGCCGAATGGCAGCAAAGCCCTATTGAACCGGGGCAAACAGGGGTGATCAAAATCACCTACGACAGCCAAAAAGAAGGTGATTTTTACCGCATCGTATCGGTCAGCACCAACTTCGATCCGATGCAAACCATCCCGTTGGCCTTGGTCGGTAAAG
The DNA here is from genome assembly GCA_033762055.1 of Saprospiraceae bacterium. Classification (GTDB taxonomy): domain Bacteria; phylum Bacteroidota; class Bacteroidia; order Chitinophagales; family Saprospiraceae; genus M3007. Next base: position 5,351 of record JANRLZ010000304.1, on the reverse strand, counting down.
TGGAAAAAAAGCCAATGGCCAATTCCGGCAACTAAAAGGCGCGCTGTCGCTGAATTTCAGGTTAAAAAAAATGCGCCTATCTTGCAGCCGCAACGGGGTGATATTCAAATCATCTTTTGCGCTGTTATGGACTTGATTTTCAGCAATCTCCCTGCAATTTTCGTTACTGCCTTTTTTGCTATCCTGTTTTTGCAGTCCGGCCTCGATAAAGTGCTGGATTACAAAGGCAATCTCGCTTATTTAAGCGATCATTTCAAAAACAGTCCTCTAGGTGGCAGCATCAATCTTCTGCTCCCCATTCTGACCCTGCTGGAAGTAATGACCGGCCTGGTTTCCATAATCGCCCTGCTGCAGCTGCTTTTCAGCGGACAAAGTGTGCTGGCTTATTACAGCCCCTTATTCGCAGGTATATCGTTATTGTGCCTCTTTTTTGGGCAGCGAATTGCCAGGGACTACGGGGGAGCGGCCGGGATTGTCCCCTATTTTATAGTGGTGTTGCTCGGACTCTGGATGATAAAAATGTAACCATGCGCATTAAAAAACAACTTTTCAAGCGGCTGTTTATCGGTCTTGTCTTATTGATAATCTCTTATTTTATTGGTATATTGGCATATGGCTGGGCCACCGACTGGCAGCCCGACCCCTACCCTGCCACATTGACGTTTGAACAAAACGCCGGCCAAACAACGCTGAGCGACAGCATGGTTACGCTGGTCACCTGGAATGTCGGCTTCGGTGGTCTGGGTGCAGAATCCGACTTTTTTTATGATGATGAAGGCATGTGGTATTCCGGCAGCAGCATGACGCGAAGCCCCAAACGCCTCGTGGAGAAAAATCTACAGGGCGCACTTGATTTCTTTCAGACATGGCGCGACAGTGTTGACTTTTTTTTGCTGCAGGAGGTAGATATTGCTTCCGACCGCAGTTATCAATTGCCACAATATGCGGAATACCAGCGAATATTATCCGGTTTTGCGGCTGATTTTGCCCTGAATTACAAGTGCGACAGGGTGCCAATTCCATTGCTCGAACCATGGAATGCCTATGGTGAAGTGTTATCCGGTCTGGCCACTTTTAGCCGTATCCAACCTGCTGAAGCCATTCGTCACCAGTTGCCTGGTCACTATCCGATGCCGGATCGGCTTTTTCAACTGGATCGATGCGCGGCCTTACATCGTTATCCCGTCTCTTGGGGAAAAGAGTTGGTGGTGATCAACCTGCACAATGCGGCCTACGACCCTGGCGACAAGATCAAGGCATTGCAATTGCCATATTTGCGTGATCTGGCAGTATCTGAATACAAAAAAGGCAACTACGTTGTACTGGGCGGCGACTGGAACCAGTGTCCGCCCTATTTTCGCTTTGATGCGTTTATGGCCATAAAACCTGCTGGACGAGGCCAGGGTAATATCCCTCCCGGCTTTTTCCCGGAAGGATGGACCTTTGGTTATGACCCCGCTACGCCGAGCAACCGAAAAGCACGGGATCCGTATGTCAAAGGAAAGACATTCGAGACCTTGATTGATTATTTTCTGGTTTCGCCCAATGTTAGAATTTTAGCAGCCAGGGGCATTCCGCAGGGCTTTCAGTTTTCCGATCACCAGCCGGTGTGGATCAAAGTGGCATTGCTTCGCGATTAAAGGGGGGGGGCTTTTATCTGCAATTGTGTACAGAGAAATTTATTTTTTCTTGGAAAGCGGGAACTCTTGTGTACTTTTCGGCCGAAAAACAATACTCACAAAACAATACGGGGGAAATTTTAATCTTCTTTTTAATCTTCGCGAAGTATGCGCATCCAATTCACCCTAACGTGCCAGAAGGGTACCATCATCCCCATAAACTACCAATCGGAAATCTCCAATTGGGTTTTTAGTGTTCTTTCGAAGGCAAGCCCTGAAATGTCGGCCTGGGCCCAAAAACGCGGCTATGACTTCGCTTCCCACACTTTTAAACTCTTCACATTCAGTCCATTGGCGATCTATCCATACGAAATGGATCAGACGCGTCAAGAATTCCGTTTGCAAGGCAATCAGGTAAAGCTTACCTTCTCCTGTTATATTGATCCATCGTTCGAACAACAACTGATTTACCTGTTTCGACAGTTGCCACTTACGCTGGGCGTTTTTGAAGGACAGCCGGCCCGTTTTGAAGTAAAACACTGGCAGGTGATGCCTCGCCCGCATTTCAAGGAAACCATGCAACTGAAAGCAGGCGCTCCTATTTCTGTCACCAATGTGGACGATGAAAAGCCGGTTCCCAGCCCATATCTGATGCCGGACAACCCCGACTATGACGTGAGTTTTTTCACCCATGCTGTTCGTCGGTTCAAGGCTGCTTCGCAATACAAATCGCTGGCGGGCCTGAAGTTGCTTGACCCCTCTCTGGCCATGCATTTCCGAATGTTTGGTCAATCAAAATCGCGCCTTATTCACCTCAAACCCAACACCGACGGAATTACGCAACTGCGTGGTTTTGTGTATGATTTTGAGGTAACCATGTCTTTGCCCCTGCTCGAATTTTGCTACTTTGCGGGGTTTGGCGAATACCCGCAGCTGGGCTTCGGATTTGTGGAAATAAAGGAAAAAGAGAAGGAAAAAGAACGGCCTTCCCATCATCAGGGTGGAGGTGGCGACCGTCATTCGGGGGGCAATGGTGGCGCCCACAAATACGGCAACAAACCTGGCGGGAACTGGCACAATAAAAGCCGCGACAACGGTTAATCTCAACGGCACACTTTCATATACGTGCCTGTTTCCCAATCAAAAGCATACCGCTGCACCATATTGGCCGGCACTGCGCGCTCCACATCGTCGTCGGGCTCTGTGCCTTGTGTAACCAGATCAAACTCCCACCAGCCGGTAAGTGTCTCTACTGTGGGTAAAAGATGGATGGCTTTGTCGAATGCATAGGCACGCTCCGAGTTTTCACCCAGCACCCCCATGTTGTCCTCATGGATTGTCAGGTTGAATACTTTTTGTAAATCTTCAAGATTTAAAAAGGTCATGTACTCGGCATACACCCCCTGACCGTTCCAACTCATTTCCAAACTCAGGCACCACTGGTTTTCTCCGAATTGTGCCAAGCCTACATTCCCCCCATAAAAACTGCTGGCAAGCGTAACCAGATGTTTGGAAAAACGCTCAACCCGCCAGCCACCGTCTGAATTTTTATCAAAGATGGCAAAACTCATCTGTGCGCCGTCGCTCATTCTCCCCTGTTCGTACTTGATGGTTTCAAAAACAACCACCGCTTTGGGGATATCATAGGCCGCATAGTATAAGATGGTATCCAAACGCGTGTGCACCCAGCCATCGTCGGAAAGCCGGCCTGAAAGTTCATCTGCAAAAGTATAGGGTTCCCAAAGCGCTTCGCCGTAGGCATTGAGGGTGTCGGCGTCGAAAAATTCCTCCAACAAGGTCGTATGGTCCTCCAGATCAAAGGTTTGCTGGGCAAAAACAAGAAGCGCCCAAAGCGCTAAAACGGTAGTCAGGAAAAGTCTTTTCATGCAAAGATTAAGTATTGAAAGGCGCAAAAATAACGCAAAGGCTGCTGCCAACCCGAAAGCCGCTTATGCTGCAAAGCACATAAACCCGGATTTTTTGTAAAAATTTTACGTCAACACTTTTTAGTCTCGTAAAAAACAATTGACCTTTGCGGCAGTTCTTTACTACATCGTTCCGGATTGAAAAATTCGGGACAGACTTATCCAGAAAGGCAGAGGGACCGGCCCGTTGAAGCCTTGGCAACCTGACCGCGTTTAGCGCAAACGCGATTAAGGTGCCAATTCCGTTACCAAGTAATTGGTATCAGATAAGTCGGAAGGCACCCGCCAATTTCATTGCGCAAGAAATTGTCCCTTCCGGCTTGCCGGAGGGGATTTTTTATTTGTCTGAATGACGTGTTTTCCAACGTACTCTGTGGCAAATAATACACCCCCGGCAGGCATTCTCAACACATCCGGTCTTGACTTTTTTGGGCAGGTTTTTCGTGGTATTACCATTAAAAACACCGTAAATACACAGAAAAATGCGTTCGAATCACCAACGCAGAATGCCTGTGATTTGCTTAAATCTAAAAAAAATGCAGGAAATCACCCGAATTCTTCATTCCATTCCCGTTGACCCACTGACAGGCGCTGTGTCTGTCCCCATTTACCAGACTGCCACGTTCGTTCAGGATGCTCCCGGCGAAAACAAAGGGTTCGATTATGCCCGTTCCAATAATCCTACCCGCCAGGTACTCGAACAAATAATTGCCCAACTCGAAGAAGGCAGCCGTGGACTTGCTTTTGCTTCCGGCCTGGCTGCGATTGATTGTGTTTTGAAACTTTTGCAGCCAGACGACGAGATAATTGCGGTTGATGATATTTATGGCGGCTCTTTTCGACTATTTACCCATGTTTATGAGAAATTTGGCGTAAAGGTTCATTACGTAGATACCACCAATCCGCAAAATGTACTCCGCTACCTTTCGCCGAAAACTCGTTTTGTCTGGCTGGAAACACCCAGCAATCCCACACTGAAGATATCAGATATAGAGACCATTAGTCGCCTGGCCCACGCCGCCGGCGCCTGGGTGGTTGTAGATAACACTTTCGCCAGTCCGGTGCTGCAGCGCCCGCTTTCGCTGGGCGCCGATATCGTTATTCATTCCGCTACAAAATACCTGGCAGGCCACTCCGATGTCATTGCAGGTTTACTGGTCGCCGCCGATGAAGAGCTGGGAAACCGGCTTAAATTTTATCAAAATGCCTGTGGCGGCATTTTGGGCCCCTGGGATAGCTGGCTTACCATTCGCGGGATCGAAACGCTCCCCTTACGGATGGAAGCCCACTGTCGGAATGCCCGTGCGGTGGCAGCGGCGCTTGCTGCGCATGAGGACGTGGATGAGGTGTATTACCCCGGACTCGCGGGACATAACAATCACGATGTGGCGGCAAAACAACAAAGCGATTTTGGAGGTATTGTTTCATTTAGGCTCAAAGACGACCGACTTGAAGCGGCCCGTGCCCTGGTAACCAATACCCGCCTTTTTAAACTGGCGGAAAGTCTCGGCGGGGTAAAAAGCCTGCTTTGCCACCCGGCTTCTATGACCCACAAAAGCATTCCGCGCGAAAAACGCCTCACCGCCGGGGTCAGCGATTCACTCATTCGCTTGTCCTGCGGGATAGAAGCCGCTACCGATCTCGTGGACGACCTGCTGGCAGGACTTCAAAAAACAAGTCGGGGCATGTCAGTGCGTCAGGAAGTTGATTTAAGGTAATCGCGGCCGGCGCATCCGGAAAAAACAAGCAAATTCAATTCAACAATAAACATGAAAATCGGACTCTTTGGATTTGGCTGTGTAGGCCA
>JANRLZ010000303.1:0-3948 GCA_033762055.1 Saprospiraceae bacterium | reverse complement strand
CACGGCGGCTACGGTATGCACCCAGGTGACCTGTCCGCCGGCAGGCGGCGCACAGGCGCAGACCGCAACAATCATTACCTGCACAGGTATTCCGATTATTTGTGGCGGCGCGCAGGCGCAAACCCTGCTTTCGGTTCCCCCCATGTGTCCGACAGTAGCACCCATGTGTCCGCCGGCAGGCGGCGCACAGGCGCAAACCGCAACGATCATTACCTGTACGGGTATTCCGATTATATGTGGCGGCGCGCAGGCGCAAGCATTGTCGCCCACTACCACGGTTATGCCTACTCACCTTTGCTTCTCGGTGGCTATTTGTCCTACTGCAGCGCATCATTGCGAATTGTTCACGTATCAGGATGGCAGTTTTATACTGTCATCCTGATTTAAAAGAAATACCCCTATGCGACTTACTATCAAAAACGTCGGCACATTTCTGATGGAAAAGGGTTTGTTGTCGCCTAAATCGATCGTAGACGGCGATTTTATGGTGACCCAATCCCAAAACCGCAATGCCATTTTCAGAATTCATATTCGTAATGGCAAAAGTTTGTTTGTCAAGCAGCTGGTGAGCTTCGACCCGCAAAATTCTTATTTCCTGCAAAAAGACGCCACCTGTTTGTGGCTGATCAAAAATGAAAAAACCTTCAAATCATTGTCCGAATTTGTACCGCAGTACTATGGTTACGATCCTGAAAAACAGGTGTTGATCGTAGAGTATATCCCCGAAGCCAAAAACATGGAAGAAATTTATCAGGAACGAAAATTACTGCCCCCCGAGTTACTCCAACAGGTGGCTAAAATATTATCGGCTTACCATTTTACATTAGACCAGAAAACGCTTTCCAACCGCTCTGTACAATTCTTTATGCGACAGTTGCCCTGGACTTTCCAGTTTGCTGCAAGCTCAGGCGCCAACAGCCATATATTCGATACGGCACAAGGGGCCAACCCGGTTGTGAACTACCTGAAGCAAAATGAGGAGTTTATAACCTTGATGAAACACCACCACAAGGAATACCAGTTTTCCACGCTGATTCATGGCGATATTAAATGGGTTAATTTTATCCTGCCCGACATCAATGATGCCGCTACCCTGAAACTAATTGACTGGGAGCTGGCCGATATCGGCGATCCTTTATGGGATGTAGCCGGTATTATCCAGTCGCTGTTCACCAGCAAAATCCTGATGACGGCGCCCAATGCACCCCTCCAGGGAGGCAATAGCATCACCGAAGTGCAAATGAATCAGACAATGGCTGAGATCGAATGCTTATGGTCGGCCTATTGCCGTTACCAGGGTTTTAAAGAAGCGGCCAAACAATCCGGTCTGAAAAAAACGCTGCAATTTGCAGGAATGCGATTGGTGCAAACCGCTTTTGAACACAATGTGATGTCGCCCCAGATCCTGCCTAATACCATCAAATTATTACAGGTAAGTCATTCCCTGATGAAAGGGGCGGATATCCTGTGCGAACAAATTTTCAAACCCAATACTGTTTCCTATGAATCCGTCAACTGATCCAATCGAATCCATTTCGCGGTTTGTGAGTGTGGTAGACGACCACTCTTTCACCGTGTTCGACAGGCAAGTCCACGTTGCCTATCAGCAACCTTACCATAAATGGGATAAGCCCATCCATCATTTTGGGATGAATACCGGTGAAGAAAATCAGCTCAAAGCCAACCTGATCAGCCAGTTGTCTTCCGTCATTTACGGGGCCTTTTACATCAAGGGCAAAGTATCGGCCCAGGGTATGAAGGATTGGGAACATTCCGCTCATAAGTATATCAATGGCGGCGACGAGGCATTTGTGGAAGAACTTTCCCGATACAATCGTTCTACCGATCACCTCGACCAGTTTTGGCGGGTATATGCCATTGACCAACAGGGCAACACATTTGTGGAAAAAAATGGCGACGTCCGGCCCCTTCAACTCGATGCTTTTACCTATGCCAATCCTGCGGAAACCTCGCTCCAGATCAATTCGATGGTGCATATCAAACAGCCGAAAGAACACCGCAACGTCCAACCCGTTTTTTATTATGTGAATAGCGCTGAATTGATGCCGGTTGGCGAAGAGATCGGTCGTTTTTACTGGAACCTGGAACCGGATGGCGCCAAACACCTGGTTGAACAGGTTTCTGAAGTGTTTAACCGCTACCGCGTGCCTTTTATGTTTAAATGTACGAATCACCCTGATTTGTACACGCGTACCGATGGCGCTGTACTATATATCATGCGCCGTCAATACCGCGTCGTTACACGGCTGCTCCGCCTCATCGTACCGAAAGTAAAACCCTTTTTAAAGGAAGAAACGCCACTGTTTACCCGCAAAATTACCGGCGGACTGTCTTATGCCGAAGATCCGGGCATGAACCAGAGTTTCGGGATGAGCCGCGCTCAATTGATTGCCAAAGGCATCGTGGATGCCTATTATGCACGGCATAACAACCGAACCGCCCAGTACAAAGAAATACTGAAGGCGTTCAAAGAAAACGGATTGGATACACGTCATCCATATCTGCGCCCCAATTCCCATTGGACTTACGATTTTAATTTCCTGTAAACTGCTCATTATCATGACTAAGCATAATACTTCTGCCACAACTTCCACAGCGCACTATATGGAAACGGCTGTTCATATTGCCCAATATCTGGCAAAAGAAGCCATTTGGGATGATAAACGGTGCAACTGGATCGGCCATTCGCTCGAACCCATGAACAATGGGTTTCAGGTGGTTCGTAAAAGCTTTTCGCGCGATTTCTACAACGGGACTTCCGGAATTGCCTACTTTTTAGCCACCGTATTGCGTTACCACGATGATCCGATTGTGGAAGAAACACTGGAAGGATGCATCAATCAGTTGCTGGAGCTGGACAATCAAACGGATAACCTGGCTTCCAACTTCGGTTTCTTTGGCGGACGAATGGGCGTGGCGTACGCCTTGATCGAGGCCGGCAGGCTCCGACAACGCCGGGATTGGGAAGATGCCGGGTTTGCCCTGCTGGACCAATTATGCGCGGCTGAAATTCAGGATTTTGAGCTGGATGTAATATCGGGCGTTGCAGGCGGTATTCCAGTCTTGCTGAAGTATTACCGGGAAACAAAAAAAACCTTATATCTTCAAACGGCCATCCGTTGTGGCGACTTTCTGCTTGAAAAAGCGGTAAAAAAAGAAACAAGCTGGGAGTGGCATACCTCGCTTTCTCCGCGCGGCCTTACCGGATACTCGCACGGAAATGCCGGCATGGCCCTCGCGCTGCTCGAGCTGCATGCCGTAACCAGCGAACCAAAGTACTATGCCGCGGCGATGTATGGATTTAATTTTGAAAGACTTACGTTCAATCCCAGCGTACAAAACTGGCCGGATTTGCGCACCATGCCCGGCAGTCCCGAAAATGCAGCCCCGACCTATGCGGAGAGCTGGTGCCATGGCGCACCCGGCATTGCACTCACTCGCCTGCGCGCATGGGAACTCAGCGGCGACATGAGTTTCAAACAGGAGGCCGAAGCAGCCTTGTCCACTACCTACAGGGGCGTGTACAATATGATTACCCAACACAGCGATACGGCCAACTATTCGCTTTGCCATGGGATGGCGGGCAATGCCGATATCCTGTTATGCGGCGGACAAAAATTGGAAAACCCCTTGTATGGGCAATTGGCGGCGCAAGCAGCCGAAGCCGGCATTGAAAAATTCGACAAAACCGGACTGAGCTGGCCAAGCGGGGTGAATGATCCCAGCGGCGTTACCAAAGGCATGGGCGAAACACCCGGATTTATGCTCGGACTGGCCGGAACGGGATACTTTTATCTGAGACTGTACGCACCCGAAGAAGTGGATAGTTTGCTGATCTTATAGTCTGCAACCGAAAGACACACCCTAATCGGGTGGTTGTAGCGAACAGCCGCCCTTATTTATTTTGCCCCCGTCCCCCGTCCCCCG
>JANRLZ010000302.1:0-6041 GCA_033762055.1 Saprospiraceae bacterium | reverse complement strand
GGCGTACTAAATTTGAACAGCGCGCTGAAAATTTGAAAATCAATCTTCCGAAATTACATCCCTTGCAAACAGAATTTTGGGCTTCCAGTAACTCGACTGGCTTACGTTTTCTACGATCACACCGCGACTGGTGGTGCTGTGTACGCAGGTAATCCCTTCCGGACCGCGTTTGACCACCAGTCCAACATGCGAAATTTTCTTTTTGCTTTCGCCAAAAAAAATCAAATCGCCGGGCATCACTTTTTCCAACGGAACCGCCCGGCCCTCTGTGGCCTGAATGGCCGAGGCAGGTGACACGGTTACGCCGTTTTCTTTCAGGACATAACTGGTAAATCCGGAGCAATCAAAGCCGGTTTTGGGACTTTGTCCGGCGTATTTGTAGTGCGTGCCGACTAATTTTTTTCCGTAGTCCGTCACTTTTTTCCTGAAAGGTGTTGCGACGGCTTCGGTATAGGTATCGGTGGATTTGACGGTTTTTTTGGCGGGGGTACAGGCGAGTATAAACAGGACAGGCAGGGAGATGAGCAGATAGCGGGAGGCGGACATGTTGGAAATTTTTTTGAAAAACTCGTTTTCGACAGGTATCGCGCAAATGAAAGCGGTTTTTTGATTTCTATAACAGTAAGGAACCGTTGAACAATTACTTACAAGCCCGTAGATTTTTCCATATCCTCCGGATAGCGCTCGCCGGTGATTTTGATTTGTGCCGAAGCGGACGAGATTTCCAGCAATTCATCGGGCGTTAGTTCGATCGAGACGGCGGCGTTGTTTTCCGTGAGGCGGTGCAATTTGGTCGTTCCGGGTATCGGCACAATCCAGGGCTTTTGAGCAAGCACCCAGGCTAAAGCGATTTGCGCCGGTGTGGCGTTTCTTCGGGTGGCGAATTGTTGCAGCAAATCCAGTACCGCTTTATTGGCGGTGCGGGCCGCTTCGGTGAAGCGAGGCAGGACATTGCGTATGTCGCCTTCTGCAAATTTGGTATGCTCATCCAGTTTGCCCGTCAGAAAACCTTTTCCCAAGGGACTGAATGCCACCAATCCGATACCCAGTTCCTCGATAGCGGGGATGATTTCGTCCTCATGCTTGCGGGTCCAGAGGGAATATTCGCTTTGCAGCGCAGCAACCGGCAAAACGGCATGAGCGCGCCGTATGGTCGCTGCGCCTGCCTCCGACAAGCCGAAGTATTTGACTTTGCCCTCGCGGATCAAATCGCCCACGGTACCGGCCACGTCTTCGATGGGCACATTCGGGTCAACGCGGTGCTGGTAGAGGAGGTCAATAACCGCTACATTCAGCCGTTTCAGCGACCCTTCCACGGCGGTGCGGATGCTTTCCGGGCGACTGTCCACCCCGACATGTTTATTGAGCGAACGATCAATTTTAAAACCGAATTTGGTAGCAATCACCACTTCCTCGCGAAAGGGTGCGAGGGCAGCGCCTACCAGTTCTTCATTGGTAAACGGCCCGTAAATTTCAGCGGTGTCAAAGTAACTGATGCCTTGTTCGAAGGCGGCATGGATCAGCGCCGTCATTTCTTTTTTGTCGCCGGCAGGGCCCAGGCCGTAACTCATACCCATGCAGCCCAGACCAATGGCGGAAACTTCGAGCGAATTGCCGAGGGTGCGTTTTTTCATGGTTGGAATAATTTAATTCATCGCATCTACTTCCATGACCAGTTCGAGCAGCAGGCGCAGGTCTTCATAAAATTCACGAACCACTTCGTAGTTGGTGTTGCTGGAAAAAAGCGAAGGTTCGAGCAAATCGCGGTCTTGCCGCAAAGCGAGGTAAATTTTATCGCCGATGATGGAAAAGTAGATTTCTTTCTGGCGGTTCATTTCCTGAAAATGTTGCCGGAATCGCAGAATGGCTTTTTGAAATTCGGGCGAAACGACATCCTTGATGCGTACATCGGGGGTCGCGTAGGTGTCGAACACCGTTTCAAAATCGGGGATAATGCCCTCTTTCACCCTTCGTCCGCCTTCCAGGTGAAATGCGCGCTCGCTGCGACTCAGGTACTTGCGATAAACATCGGGCAGGCCCAATACCATACCGTGCATGTCCCAACGCTGGTAATCGGCGACGAGAAAAATACCCCGGAATACCAGATCAAGTCGGTTGCGCACTTCGGAAAACTCGCGTACCCGCAGTTCGCAGGCTTCAAAAGGTGTTTCGCGTACCTGCCCGCGGATCATATCTTCCCCGACATAATCATCGGTACGGGTAAAAATCCGGCTTTCCAGGAAAGTGGCTGCCGGGATGAAACCCTTGGGTTCGTAACCTTCAAACTTGAAATTGACATTGTTGTCTATGAAATCAAGCAGCAGCGTCACGACCCGCGGTTTAAAATCGCGAAAAAAAACCTGCACTTTGAAGACAAGGTACGTGATCCAGAGTCCGACAGGAATTAAAAGTGCGAGCGTAACGGCAAAAATGGAAACATACACCTGCAAGGCAAGGATTCCAAGCAACAAGAGTCCGGAAACAGCCAGCAGGCGCAACAAACGCCGCCGTCGCTGCTCCATGTGTTGCAGTTCAGGGTAAATGCTCTGGTTGTAGAACAACCTGAAATCGTGGTAAGCAGAAAGCACGGCCAAATGTAGGAGCTTGGGCGGAAAACAGGTTTGTTTTCGTACGAATGTATGTTGCAGGCATTTCAATTGCGTGCTTAAAAAATGAAACAAGACGAACGCCGGAAAGGAAATTCCATGCTCCTGTTGAAAACTTCCCGCTACATTTTCCCTTGCCCCAACCTATCTTCGCCCACTTTTTCAGACGCCGGCCGGGAGGCTGGTAATCAGCGAGCCGGAACCCCGTTCCGACGTACCAAAAGAAAAAAATGCGGCTTAAATCATTAGAAATCAAAGGTTTTAAAAGTTTTGCCAACGAAACGGTATTGCATTTCAATTCCGACGTAGTGGGTGTGGTAGGCCCTAACGGATCGGGGAAAAGCAATGTCGTTGACGCCATCCGCTGGGTGTTGGGCGAACAAAAAAGCAGCCAGTTGCGCCTCGATAAAATGGCCTCGGTCATTTTTAACGGCACCAAAAAACGCAAGGAAGGCCAAATGGCCCAGGTGACCCTTACATTCGACAATACCAAAAACGTATTGCCCACCGAATACACCACGGTCGCTATCAGCCGTATTCTTTATCGCAGCGGCGAAAGCGAATACCGCCTCAACGGTGTTACCTGCCGTTTAAAGGATATCACTTCCCTTTTTCTCGATACCGGTATTGGTCCTGATTCCTACGCCATTATTGCACTCAATATGGTGGAGGACATGCTTTCCGACCGCGAGCAGGCTCGCCGCAAAATGTTCGAACAAGCCGCCGGCGTAAGCAAATACAAGGCCCGAAAACACGAAACCCAGCAAAAACTCGAAGCCACCGCCGCCGACCTCGACCGGGTGGAAGATTTGTTGTTTGAAATTTCCGACCAACTCAAAAAACTCGAAAAACAGGCCGATCGCGCCCAAAAATACTACGAACTCAAAGCCGAATACAAAAACCTGAGTGTCGAACTTGCCGTGCACAATCTGGCTCGGCACAAAGCAACTTACAAGGAACTCGAAAGCCAGATCGCCCGTGAAGAAGACAACTATCGCAGCACCGAAGCCATGGCCCGTATGCTCGAAGCCGATACGGAAGCCAAACGCAAAAGCCATACCGACAAGGAAACCAGTTTGAGCGAACAACAGCAGGATGTCAATCGCCTTACCGGACGAATTCGCGGCAAGGAAAACGAGAAGGCCATGCTGGAGCAAAAACGCTCATTTGTCAACAACGACCTCCAGCGCCTCAACGACCAGATTGCCGGCGGCGATCAAACCCTGCGCGCCCTCGACAGCGAAATTGAAGGCTATCAAACTGATCTCAACTACGAACGCAACCTCGAAGCCGATTACGAAAACGCCCTCTCGGATGCGCAAAAAAACCTTGAAAAAGTGCGTTCCGATCACAACCTGATGAAAGGCAACCTCGATGAGTTTGTGAAAGAACAACAAGGACTGGAGCGCGAAATCGTTGAACTGGAAAAACAAAAAGCCATTCAAACCAACCAGATTGAAAACCTCCGCCGCGATGTGGAACGCACCCTCGGCGATATTGCCGCGCGCCGCGAAGAAATGAAGGTGCTGGAGAAAAACCTCGCCGAACAAACCAAAGCGGAAAGCGCACAGGCCGCCAAAATCGCCGAACTCGACGCTGTCGAAAACAAACGCAAAACCGACCTTGCCAACGCCGAACAACAACAGGACTCCCTCGCCAAAAAACTGGCCGATCACAACCGCGCGCTCGACGCCCGCCGCAACGAACACAAACTGACGAAAAGCATGGTCGAATCGCTCGAAGGGTTTCCCGAGAGCATCAAATTTTTGAGCCAGGACAAAGAATGGGCCAGGCGTTGCCCGCTGTTGTCCGACCTGCTCTACGTGCGAGAGGAATACCGCATCGTGATCGAAAATTACCTCGAAAACTACCTCAACTACTACGTTGTTCCCAACGCCGATGAAGCCATGAAAGCCATTGGGTTGCTGGGACAAAGCCAGAAAGGTCGCGCCAATTTTTTCCTGCTCGATGCTTTTCGCGATTACCAGGCGCCCCTGGCCCTGCTGCCCGGCGGTATTCGCGCTGTGGACGTGGTGGAGGTGGAAGCAGCCTATCGTCCGCTGATCGAATTTTTGCTCGAAAATGTGGTTATTTCCGAAGAAACAACGCCACCTGTACATACCGGCAACGACATGACGGTACTGGCCAAAACCGGCGCCTTCGTCAAGCGGAAATTCAGCATGAGCGGCGGTTCGGTCGGGTTGTTTGAAGGCAAAAAAATCGGCCGGAAAAAGAACCTGGAAATTCTTGAAACGGAAATAAAAAAATTGGAAGGGACTGAAAATCAGTTGAATACGCAATTAAGCACCCTTCGAACCCATATTTCGGCCTTGCGCAACGCCGATCAGTCGGCCCACTTGCAGCGCGAACGTGAAGCCCTCAACCGGCTCAGTCAGGAAAAAGCGGGTATGCAAGCCAAACGCGACAATATCGCCGCATTCGTCGCCAACTTCGATGCCCAGGCCGGCGACGCCAACCAGCGCATTGCCGGCCTGACGGAAAGCAATGCCCTGATTGAAAAACAGCTGGCGGAAAAAAATACGGCTGCAGAGGCATTGCGCGAACGCCTGACCAACGCCGACGGATCTTTCCGCGATGTAGCCGAACAGCTGAGCCTGGCCAGCGCTGCATTCAACCAGAAAAATATCGAATTTATCCGCCAGCAAAACAAGGTAACCGCCCTGCGGCAGGAGTTGACTTTTCGGGAAAACCGCCGGAATGAACTGCGGCAAACCCTGGCGAATGCGCAAACCAATCTGGCGCGCAACACCGACGAATTGAACCTGATTGCCGAAGATATTCAGCGGATTACCGCCGAATTGACCACGGCTTACGCCGAAAAAAAGGAAAAAGAAGCCTCGCTCAGCGGAGTGGAGCAAGCCTATTTTAAAGCCCGCAACGAGATTCACGAGCTGGAAAACAAACAAAGGGAAAATTTCCGCAAACAGCAGGATTTGCAGGTGCTGGTGAATCGTTTGAAAGACAAGTTCAACGATGTGAAATTTGAGATCACCGCCATTGGCGAACGCCTGCGCGCCGAATTCGGCATCGGTGTCAACGAGGTGATCAATCAGGAGCCCAACCCTGCCTACCAGCGCGACACGCTCGAACGCGATGTCAACAACCTCAAGCGCCGTCTCGACAACTATGGTGAAATCAATCCGATGGCCATCGAGGCCTATAATGAAATAAAAGAACGCCACGACACCATTGCCGGACAACGCGACGATATCCTGGCAGCCAAGGAAAATCTCGTGCAAACCATGAAAGAAATCGAGGAAACCGCTACGGCGCGTTTTCTGGAATCGTTCGCTCAGGTGCGCGAGAATTTTATTTCCGTATTCCGCACCTTGTTTACCGACGAGGACACGGCCGACCTGCTGCTTACCAACCCTGATTCGCCGCTGGATTCCGATATCAATATCATCGCCAAAC
>JANRLZ010000301.1:0-4264 GCA_033762055.1 Saprospiraceae bacterium | reverse complement strand
GGTAGTGGGGTCGCGCTGCTGCGCATTCGTTTCCGTGCCGTTAAACCCGCCATATAGCCTGGCGCCACTCACCAGATTAAAAGAAACACTGCGGTCGTTGGCGGAAGAGGGTTTATAAACGCCGGCCGCCACCCAGATTTCGTCGCCTTCATCGGCCACCTGCAGCGCTTGTTGCAAATCCGGAAATGCATCGGCCCAGGATGTGCCGTTTTGCAAGCCGCCCGGTACGTTTTGATTGACATAAATAATGCTCTGAGCGTGCAGGAATGAAATGAATAATAAGAGGAAAAGGATAGTTGCTGTTTTTTTCATGAGAGGATGGAAAGATAGGAATGAAATTACCCCACAACCGCTTTTGTGCAGTTGTGGGGCGATAAAGTATTATTTTTTGACAATCCTGCCAAAGTGTTTTTGTCCCTCTGCCACAAAACTATACCAGTAAATCCCGGAAGGGCATGAAGCAAGGTCATCTAATTGAGCTGTATTAACGCCTTTAGGAAAAACCTTTCTGAGTTCTGTGATTGTACGGCCGTAGGCATCAAATATGGAAAAATGAACCTGTTTTTCTTCCGGTAAGAAAAAATCAATCGAAATATCCGAGGTAAATGGAACAGGGTAAACTGCAATTTGATAAGCATCCGTGTTCAAATGAGCGGCCCCTCCTGTATTGCCACCGGCCATTCCCAAACCGGCGCTGACTTCTAATTGAAGGCCAATGGTTTCAACTTCGGCGCCTGAGGCGGATAAGAACAATTCAGGCAAAACGGAGTTTTTCAACTGAAAATGTTGACCAATATCGCTAATCGGCTGTAATGCCTTCATTTTTAGTTTGAACAAGGTCTTGTTGTTCAAATTTTGCGCCAAGCCATTCTCGGCAAAATTCAGCGCGCGAAATTCTCCTTCGGAAAGCCTGGTCAGTCCAAAATTGTCGAGCGAGAAAACTTCGTTGGAATTTCCGGGTTGCACCTCCATCACTTGCAAGGCTTCATGGGCAAAATCTATTCCAAATTGCCAGGCTGCAATGGGGGTACTTCCCACCGCTTTTACCTGCAAGGTAAAAATTTGATTGGGAAGCACAGGCAAATGAGGCAACGTAGTAAAAGCACCGTCAGGATCTTCAGATTGAAAGCCGTCAACATCGGCGGTACAGTTTACATCGCCCACTTTTATTCCTGTGAATGACCAGGCGGCCTGATTGTGTGTTGCCGCTTCATCGGTATTGAGGGAAACATGATCCATCCAGCTGTCATTGTTTGGGAGATTGGGAGTGGCGCTTTTGTAATGGCGCGTGAAACCCTGAAATGGATCGGTAAAGACGGCTATAAATGGATTTAACTGCAGTCCTGGCATAATTAGGTCAACATCTCCCCAAAACTGTTCGTGAAATGATTGGGTTTCCGTACAGAGTTTGGGAACATAACGCCAACTTTTTTGCTCCGGCATGAAGTTGGGATCGGCGCCTAAAATCACCCTTCTTATTGTGACGATATCAAATGATGTAATTGTTCCGCTGTTGTTGGCATCGGCAGCAATCATTTGAAACGGGTTCTGAAACGGAAAAGGGCCAAGCAGGTGTGCGTTGATAACAACCAAGTCTGCAACATCTACTCCATTTAGTGGAGTCGAATGGTTCAAACCCGGAAGCACTTTTCGTAATGGACTGGTTAATAAACAAGGTTCAGTCACATATTTGCCCTCAGCGTCGGTCAGGTTATTTTGCCCATTGCAAGCGTTGTTCACGTCGCGCACTTCGACAGGTACGGCTGCAATAGGAGAAACGTCAGCAGCAGGCCCTTGCACATCTACACAGTTCCGCTCGATTATGCCAAAATTCGGGATAAGGCATTCGTTGGGAGCATTCAAAATGGCAGCATAGTTGGGATGCAAGAGATAAAGCGTTCGCATTACCTGCCTTTGTTCGTTTGAGAAGCGATTGCGGCAACCGCCGTAGTAACTCATCAACAGGGTCGGGTCAGGCGCATAGGGTATGCCAAGCGGATCCGTAGTGCTGCAAACAGGTGTAGCACTGCAATTTAATTGGGAGTAAGTGCAATCAATAATATCGGCAGGGGTGTCACAAAAGCCATCGCCTGTTTGGAAGCATGAATATTGCACCCCGCCAATAATTACAGGCGTATTTACATCGTGTACATACTGATTAGTCGGGTCTGCAAAAGTATGTGGCAACCCAAAGTAGTGTCCGATTTCGTGTGCCCAAACTTCAAAATTGTCCTGATCCGTTATTCCAACAAAAATACCTGCGTTTTCATTAAATTGTAATCTGTCAAGAGCATATCCTACAGGGAACAAAGTCCCTGCAATAATACCCGGTTCACCGGTCAGAAAAACCCGCACACAACTTTCAGACGCCGGCTGATTTAGCAGATCAATTGTCGCTACTAAATCAGCAAAATCGGGTGAATTTGCCGACAAATCCATTACTGCGAATTGGTCATCGTCAATATTCGTAGTGCCGCAAATGCTGAATTCAAACAGCCCTCCAAAGTATTGATTGAGCGGGCTAATTGCTGATTCGGGATCAAAGTTTTGATAAGCAGAACTTCCGTCGGAACGGCGCAAGTGATAAAACCAAATTGGCACTGTCCAGGGGCTGCTTTGAGGGTTGAAGGATGCACCTTGTGGAAGTTGCTCTAAAATAGCGTGAAGTTGAGAAATCGAAATGTCCGGCGTACCGCATTCAACGTTTTGAGACAGCAAGCGACCTCCTGTGATTAAGGGAAGGCTCAAAGTCGCCCATAAGATACATCGAGCCAAAAATAAATGCTTTTTCATAATAAAAAACGGTTTTTGAACGGCCTACTCTTTACGCTTTTCGGCTTCCGCGCCCGACTTCTTTTGGCGTGGTGTCGGGTATGCCCACGGTTGCAACTGTGGACAAAACTCCCTACCATCATTCCAATAAAACTGGATCGGCGAAAAAACTTTCTCACTTTTTATTATACCCTAACTGCAAGGCCACGGGATACTCGTATTCGTACGATTCGATGGCACGGTTGTAATGCACGGGGCCACCGAGCGTTCGCAGCATATCAAGGTAGTTATACATCATGGATTTCGAAATACCTAACCGGGCGGCAAATTCTTTGGGGCTTCCGGTGGCTTTTAGGCGTATGAGTTGATCCATTTGTTCCAGGCGTTGAAACATGTCAATCGTTTTCATGGAGAGGATTCGTGTTTTTGTGTTTAGAAAATGAAGCAAAGGAGTGGCAAGCGACAAGGATTGCTACTCGCGGGCGAGGCAACAGGTCTTCCCGGAAAAACACAAGTAAGGGCGGGTATGGAAGGCTGCAAAACGCAGCAGATTTCAGGTAAGTGCGGATTTCATTGACGCGGGCTTTGGTGAAATGATAGACAAATATAGTCGGAGCAAACCAAAGAAACAAGCGTTTTAAAAATGCAAAAAAAAAGCCCCCGCTTCCCAAAAGAGGAGCGGGGGCCATGTATTGAATGGAGTGCAGAATTACTTGTTCTCCAATTGTTCGCGCAGTTGTGCGAGTACCGAGAGATCGCCGAGGGTTTCTTTCTCGACTTTCTTTTGAACGTCGGCGATAGCGGCCTGGCTTTCGCCTTCTTCTTTCACACGTTCGGCTTTCACGGCTGCTTCGGCTTTGTACTTCAAATCCTCGAGGTAACGCGTGTGCGAAACGAGCAGGCGGCGGTCGTCTTTGATAAATTCAATGACTTTTACCGTCACGGTTTCGCCGGCATCCAGCATCGAGTTGTCGTCTTTGCGAATATGCTTGGCAGGGGCAAAGGCTTCGATACCTTGCGGCATCTGGAAAGTGGCGCCTTTGTCGTCGCGCTTGAGCACGGTTGCTTCGTGATAAGTACCCACGGCGAATACATTTTCGAGTGCATCCCAGGGATTTTCCAGAATTTGCTTGTGGCCAAGGCTGATCTGACGTTTTTCATTGTCAATGTTCAGTACGACCACTTCGAGCGGACTGCCGGGCTTGATAAATTCGCTGGGGTGCGCATAGCGTTTCGTCCAGGAAAGGTCGCTGATGTGTACCATACCGCCTACGCCATCGCCGAATTCGACAAAGATGCCGTAGTTGGTGATGTTTTTCACCGTACCTGTGTGATGGCTGCCGACGGGGAATTTTTCCTCGATTTCGCTCCACGGGTCAGCCGTCAGTTGCTTGATGGAGAGGGACATTTTGCGGTCGGCGCGGTCAATGGTGACGACGCGGGCCTCGATGTCCTGACCCATTTTGAAGTATTCCTTCGCGTTCACGCTCTG
>JANRLZ010000300.1:0-4533 GCA_033762055.1 Saprospiraceae bacterium | reverse complement strand
TTTGTGCAGGTTTTTGGCCCAATACTGCGAGCCCAGGCACCAGGAATCGCTGTCGCCGTTGTCGCCGTTGTCTTCCAGGTCAAAACAAATCAGGTCAACCCCGATATCAAGCGATGATTGAGAAAGCAATCGGGCCAGTTCGAGCAATACACCGACACCGCTGCCACCATCGTCGGCGCCGTCAATGGGTTTGTTTTGATCTTTAGTGTCTTTTTCTGCTTCATTCCGGGTGTCCCAGTGTGCAGCCAGACAGATACGTTTGCGCAATTCAGGTTTGTACTGGGCAATGATATTGACACCGTTCATGGTGCCGCCCTTGTAATAAGGCGCTTGTACCGGTTGCTCGATCACGGTGAGGCCAAAACGTTTAAACTCCTGCACCATCCACTGTCCACATTTTTTATGCGCCGGTGTATTGGGTACACGCGGACCGAATTCCACCTGTTTTTTTATAAACAGAAAGGCAGAGTCTGCATTAAAATCGGGAACCGCAATTTGTGGCACTTTTGGATTGTTTTTTTCAACAGCGGAAGTGGCTTTGGTCGAACGACCGAGGTATGGTCGCAAGGCAAAAAGGATGGCAGCAAGCAGCAGTACACCAATTAATCCGTACGCCATCCAGGGGCGTTTTGCGTTTTTTTGCATGGGTAAAATTTTTGAACGCGCAAAGATCGTGATTTCAGAAACGTCTTTTAAACTTTGATGGAAATTGAGTACCTTCGGGGTATGTTTTCAGGGGATTACCCTGAAATTGGCCCTATTGTTTAACTCGCTTACCTTTCCTCGCTTATGAAAGCTTTTCTTTCCTTTTTGTTGGCAATCGTCGCTTTTTTTAGCGCATCGGCACAGGTGAATATTCCTGAACCCACCCGCGAATTGATCAAAATTGCGGCAGACCCTTTTTCTGTGCCCTCCAACTACGACGAGGTTTTCCATTATTACAATGCCAATGCCCAGCGCTTTGAATCGAAAGTCAATCGCTGGAACGGCAGTTCTTGGGAGTTGTACCAGCGAATTTATTACACCTACGACAATCAGGGGCAGTTGACCGAAACGCTGACCCGGCAGTGGGACAACACCTTACTCATGCTGACCAATAGCCGGCGCGTGGTGAATTCGTACAATCAGGCCGGACAATTGTTGTCGAGTAAATCCTATAACTGGAACGCCTCTTTCAATTTCTGGTGGCTAAACAACAATATTGAATATTTCTACGATGAGAACGGACTGGCACTGACCAATATTTTCCAGACTTTTCAAGCCGACGGGCAACAGCTTGGTGGCTATAGAGACAGCACTCAATACGATGCAGAGGGACGAATTTCCTTGGCAACCCGTGAAATCTATGTGAATGACAACTGGCAATATCTTAATCGCCGCAGTTATTCGTACACCGGTACGGGGGATGATAATTACCAATTTTTTACCCAAGAATGGGATTTTGCGATCAACAACTGGGGCCCCGCCTATCGGCGAACAACGGTTACGACCCAAGCTGATACAAGCCTTACCCTGGCTGAGGTTTTCCTTAATGATGATTGGCAGCCTTCCACATTGCGAACAGAAACATACAATACCGCCGGGCAGCTTACACAAGTAACCACTGCATCATGGGATCAGTTTACAAATACCTGGAAGGTCACAAGTCACGTTGCGTACGACTACAACGCCGATTTTTCCTACCAACAATTTCGATATTCGGTACGGGATGCGCCAAGCGATATTTTTTATCTGTGGATTGTTGTGGACTACGACTACGCCTTCTACCCTGTCAACACCACCGCACCGGCACTGCAGGCAAAAGTCAGCCTCTCGCCCAACCCCGTCGCCGATTTTGCCCGGATCAAGGTGGAAAATCCGGAAAACCAGCCTGTCACTTTTGCATTTTTTGATGCCGGCGGGCGATTGTTGCAACAGTGGACGACCCGTCAGGAAAACAGTACCCTGCACATGGCCGCGTATAGCCCGGGCGCTTATTATTTGAGGGTGATGCGGGAAGGCGCGGTGAAAACGCTGCCTTTTATCAAACACTGAATGGTTCAATCCCGCTCCCAGGGCCAATAGGGCCTGATTTTTATCGGCTGGATTCCCGCAGCGGTTTGTTCAAACCAGCGAAGCGGCGCCTGGGTTTTATCGCCGGTTTGGGTGTCGCATTTGAAGAAAAGGTAATAAAGTTGCAGACAATGCCCGACCCTTGCCAGCAATGGTTCCAGCGGACGGTGCGGCGATGGGCGGCGGCGTTCTGCCAGCCATTTATAATAGGCATCATCGTGCGTTTCGATGACATCCAGAATGACCGCATCGCTCGTATATGATTCCATGAACCGGCGTGCCAGCACCCCGTGGTGTTTGGTCCAGTCGCGTGGACGGCTGCGGCTTTCGGCGTGTTTGAAGGTGTCGTGAGCCAGTGCAATAATCCGCAGCCGTTCGCGGTCGCCGGTAGAAAGTTGCGGGATCAGATCAATATTGTCGAGCAGTTCGCGCACATGGAGCGCCACTGTACCTTCCGGGTGACCAAACCGGGGTTCACCCCACCAAAGTCCGACCGTAAATTCGGGCAAGGCCAGCAAGTTGCGTTCCAGATCGGTCTCTGGTCGGAGCAACTGTTCAAGTGCATCGGAATGGTGCAAAATACGGTTGGGCACGGGCGTTTGTCTAACTTAACGGGCAATTGGTCGGTGTGAGAAAACAAATGATCCGACTGTCGCGTTCTGCTATCAGATGTTCAAATTTAGCCGCCAAAATACCGGTTTAAATGATTTCATCGTGGTTACTGGTTAACACGACGTTAAATTTTCGTTTTTTCTAAGCAAAGAAGCAGCCTTCTCGTTTATTTCACGTTTTTGCAAAAACAAAACTTAAACCTTGAACAATGAATAAAATTTGGTCAACTCTGCTTGCAGGCGCCCTGGGAGGCCTCGTAACACTGGGAGTATCAAGACTACTTGACAACCAGCACACCAGCGCGCTTCCTTCTCATCAAACTTACTCCAAACAGGTGAACTATGGCTACACGCCGGTTCCTTTTGATTTTACCAAGGCAGCGGAACGCACCATGCCGGCGGTTGTGCACATTAAAGCAACTGAAAGCCGGGAGGCCGCGTTTCAACGGCAACGTGAAAACCGTTATTCCAATCCGTTTCAATATTTCTTTGGCGACGCTTACGGTTTCGAACCGCAACCTCGTTCGGGCACCGGTTCCGGCGTTATTTACACAGCCGATGGTTATATTCTGACCAATAATCACGTAGTAGAATTTGCCGATGAATTTGAAGTAACCCTTCACGACAACCGCGAATTCCGCGCTCGTCTGGTCGGACGTGATGCCAATACCGATATGGCGGTAATAAAAATTGATGCCGGCGATCTGCCTGCCATTGAACTGGGCAACTCCGATGATGTAAAAGTAGGCGAATGGGCACTGGCCGTAGGTAATCCATTTGATCTGACCAGTACCGTTACTGCCGGTATTATCAGCGCCAAAGGCCGTGATATTGACATTATCAAAGGAGGTAAAGCCATTGAGGCGTTTATTCAAACCGACGCCGCCGTCAACCCCGGCAACTCGGGTGGCGCACTGGTGGATGTAAACGGCCGACTGATTGGGATAAACTCGGCCATCGCCACTCCGACCGGTGTTTTCGCCGGTTATTCTTTCGCCATTCCTGTCAACCTGGTAAAAAGAATCGCAGAAGATTTGATCAAATACGGTGAATATCGTCGCGCTTACCTCGGTGTAAATGTTGCCACGATGGATTCGCATGTGGCCAAGGAACTGGGCATTCCGTTTACCCAGGGCGTGGTAATCGCAAGTCTTGATCCGGAAGGTTCAGCCGCTCAGGCAGGCGTGCTGGAAAATGACGTTGTTACGAAAGCAAATGGCAAAACTGTGACAACCACCTCTGAACTAATGGAACTAATCGGACGTTCCAAGGTTGGCGAGACATTAACCCTTCAGGTCGTTCGGGAAGGCAACACCCGGGAAATTCCGGTTCGTTTGAGAATGAGAGGCAACAATTAGAAAAAATAGCCGTTAAGAAACGGCTCAAAGATAAAAAGTTGGTTTTTCGTTTTGTTTTGATGTGCCGGCTCTTGCGTAATGCAGGAGTCGGCTTTTTTATGCTTTTTTACCTTTGGCCGCTTTGCCCTTTTTGATCCTGACCGGTTCTGTCGTTTCAGTTGTCGGAACGGATAAAGGTTTAATAACCTGCACCTTACTTCCAATGCGCCAGTAGACATTGAAATATTTATCCACTGCATTTTCCCAGGAAAAATCAAGCGACATAATACGTTGTCTAAGTACCGCCACAATGCCGGGCTCGTTGTGCCACATGGCCTCGGCACGATGTATGGCATAACCCATATCGCTCAATGAAAACTGGTCGAAGCGTATGCCTCGCCCGTTGCCATCAGGAGAAGCGATATCCGGCACGGTATCTTTCAACCCGCCAATACTGCGTACGATCGGAATAGCGCCATAACGCATGGCATACATTTGATTCAGCCCGCAGGGCTCTACACGGGAAGGCATGA
>JANRLZ010000299.1:0-10942 GCA_033762055.1 Saprospiraceae bacterium | reverse complement strand
GAGGCTAAACTTTCCAATGAACGTTTTGTCAGCGGCGCTCCGGCTGCAGTAGTGGACAATGAGCGGAAAAAACTCGCCGACGGCCTTGCGCGGGTACAAATTCTGGAAGACAGTCTCGCGGGGTTGATGAAGGGTTAACTGGGTTCAGGGAGGTTTATTGGGTTTATGCGGTTTATGGGGTTTAGCAGGGTTTATTGGACACCCTGCTAAGCCCCATAAACCTCCTCTCATCGGTTTTCTAACTATGATCATCCTTTTTCTTCTCATCCTGCTTTCCGGTTCTCCTGCTTCCGATGATTTTACGGGAGTGGCTTTTCATTTCAAAAATCGGGATATTCATCTGTTGCACCCCATGCGGCGCAGCGATGGTGTATACCATCCGCGCGATGGTTTGAGCAATGCTTCACTGGACACCCTTAGCAATTTCTTTGACCCGGCGGCTCGTCATGTTGAAATTATTCGGCAGGATCATCCTTCCCAACCGACGATGGGACTGGCACTGGCATTCGAGTTTGATGAAGCCAACGGCGAATATCCTTACACACCGGCCTATGCCGCCCTGCAACTCAAAAACTTTGGCTGGGGCGGACTCGAATTCAGCGTACGAGATACCATGAACTACACCGGTGTATCGAATGATGTAAGTGACGATTTCACCATTGAAATTATTGATTTTCATAATGATACCATCACCGGGTTATTCTCCGGTTTGTTGTTGAGTGGAGCCGGGCCTATGGCCGGCATTGAAGAAGGGCGGTTTCGGGTGCGGTTATATCGCTTGCAGTAGGGAAAGGCGCTTTCAGGATTTTTTTTCCAATTGAATTTTGCGTTGCTTTTTTTGCGACCTTTACTGCATTATTCGCCTCGCACCATACGGAATAATGCGCATTTATCTAATTGCCATCGCTTTTTTCGGACTGCTGCTCGCACGTTGCGCTCGCGAGACCATCATTGAATTGCCGGAAGAACCGCCTAAACTGGTGGCCATCTGCCATTTCACCGACGGCCAACATTTTCGCGCAAAAATCTCCATCAGCAAACCAGTCAACGACGCCGGGAAACCTTATTTCCCCGATGATGTGGATGCCACGCTTTCTATCAATGGTAATTTTTGGGATCGCCTCCGTCCGGATACGACCGACAAGGAAAATATCACCTACTGGGAAAGTAATCAAGTGAAGATTGCCCGCTCCGAGGTACAGTATTCATTTTCGGTGCGGGTGTCGGGTTATCCTACCATTACATCCAGCAGCAAAATTCCGGCCCATGTACCGCTGCAACCAGTCTTGTTGACAACCGGAGATATCACGGTCAGTCCGTTGAATGAAACATTAAATGAATTGCGTGTCCCGCTCGCTCTTCGTCTGACCCAGCTGCCGGCGGATAATCATTATTTTGCCTTTAATCTAACCCACGAAACCAATGTGTACGACCCTGCCGACCCAAGTCAGGTAGATTTCACGGAAGAAGGCAGCACCAATTTTCTGGCCGATGGACGTACTTTTTCTCTGTTGCACGACATTCCGGAGCCGGTTGTACTGGTGAATGAAAATTTTTGGGCCGATGGTCGCCAAACCCTCCTGCTCATCGCCCGTATTCCTTTTATTCCGGGAACGGAACGGCCCAATCGCATTTTTGTAGAGTGGCGTACCTTGTCGCCGGAGTTTTACCGTTACCATCTTTCCCTGTCGCGCCAGGGTGGCAACCTGCCCTTGAATGATCCGGATGCGGTTTTCAATAATATCCTGGATGGTTACGGCAATTTTTCCGGCTATTCCGTTTCGATTGATACCATCCAGATACCGCAATTTTGAGGTATCTGTTCACATTCCGACGCAATAACGCATGAAATAATCATCCATCTTTTACACACCATGCAACCCCATTATTCTCTCCTTGACGAACCGCTCGAACCGGCGACGGAAAAAACACTGGAACTCACCGAAGATGTCGCTACCCATTGGGTTTCTACAGCCGGATGGGCCTACTTTTTTGCATTGTTGTTATTTGTCGGCGGCGGCTTAACCTTGTTTTTAGGTGTATTCTGGCTCATTGCCGAACCGATGGCAGGGATTTTAATGATGGGTTCGACAATTGTGCAATGTTTACTGGGCGGCTATCTCTGGCGCTTTCAATCAAAAATGAAAAAAGCATTGTACGACGAATCAGACGTATTGCTGGAGGATTCGTTCAGGGCGTTACGCAACGTATATATCATAGCCGGGGTGATCTGTATTTCATTCACGCTTGTCGTGTTTGCCACAGTGACGCACCTTGTCGTGGATGCGTTGCTGACACCGGCTGCCATTTCACCGGAAACCATAGATTAAACACCGCGAAAACATGGAAACTCAACCAATCATAGTGCCGGAATATTCCGGCAAACCAAAATTTCAGCAAACCGCGCTTACCGAGAACCATTGGCTTACTACAGCCCGTTGGGCTATGTTTTTTGCCATCTACGGATTTTTGACGGCCGGTATAAACGTGCTCTTGCTGTTTTATTTTCTATACACCATTATCAACGTACTGGTAGTATCACCCTATCTGTCGGCGATGATCTCTACTCCGGTCATGTTTGCCATTGGTTTTATGATGACGCTTATAGCCGTAAGTATTGTTTTTCTTTCATTGGGTAGCCGCCATCACCTTCAATTCTCCAGAAAAATACCGCATGCCTTGCGCTTGCGCGATCAGGATCTGCTGACTGAAGCCTGGAAAAATATGAAAGGCGCCTGGAAAATGTTTGGTATTTATACCCTTGTCATGCTGGTTTGTAATTTGTTTGTGCTGGTTTTGCTCGACCACACGGTCAGAAGCAACCCGTATTTGTAAACCGTTGACGCCGATTGATCCTGTTTATCCGGCAAATCACCATAAACCAGGTATAGTTTTGTCATATTACGGCAACACAATCGTTTTTTCCCCCTCAAATCCTGAATTTTCAACCCTGCTCGTTTGGGCGTTGCCGTTCTCCCTTGCTACTTTTGCCCCGCAATTGTTTCATTGCTTTCAACTTCAATAAAAAATCCCTGTTTGCGGGGAGCAACAGCCTTAACGAATGAGCAAAATAACCGTAGTGGGCGCCGGCAACGTGGGCGCAACCTGTGCGAATGTACTCGCACACGCCGACATCGTAAATGAGGTCGTATTGATTGACATTCAAGGGAATATGGCCAAGGGCAAAGCCCTCGATATGTGGCAGCAAGCGCCGGTGGATGGCTACTCCACCCGGCTCACCGGCGGCGATGATTACGCGCTTACTGCCGGATCCGACATTGTGATCATCACAGCCGGCATTCCGCGCAAACCGGGGATGAGCCGCGATGATCTTATCAGTACCAATGCCAAAATCGTCGTTTCTGTTACACAGAACATCCTGAAATACACCAAGAATCCGATAATAATCGTCGTATCCAACCCGCTTGATGTAATGACATACGCCTGCTGGAAAGCTTCCGGCCTGAGTGACAAACGCGTCATTGGCATGGCCGGCGTACTGGATACCGCCCGTTACCGCGCATTCCTTGCAGAAGCGCTTGACGTGTCGCCGAAAGACATTCAGGCCATGCTGATGGGCGGCCACGGCGATACCATGGTGCCGCTGCCCCGTTACACTACCGTAAGCGGCATTCCGGTAACAGAAATGATCAAAAAAGACAAACTGGACGCCATCATCGAACGCACCAAGGTAGGCGGTGGCGAATTAGTGAATCTGATGGGCACATCTGCCTGGTACGCCCCGGGTGCTGCGGCTGCTCAAATGGCTATCTCGATCATCCGCGATGAAAAACGCATCTACCCCTGCTGCGTTCGGCTGAATGGGCAGTACAAATTGAAAGATATTTTTGTGGGCGCCCCCGTTAAACTCGGAAAAAAAGGGGTACAGGAAATCGTAAAACTGCGCCTGAAAAAAGATGAAATGACATTGCTCCACAATTCCGCTGCAGCCGTTAAAGAAGTAGTGGATGTGCTCGATGGAATGAAATTGATCTGATGCTGATACAAATGAAAGCAGGTTGTTTCATTCCCGAACAGCCTGCTTTCAACGTTTTTCAAGTTTCCTAACAAACACCACCCAACAGCGGCAACAGGCTCCTATGGCGGCTCCCTCTTTTTGGAAAGAAATGGTTTCTGTTACTACAGGAGAAACCTTGACTGACATGGCCGAAAAACAACCGGTAATGTTGGTCTTTTTACGCTTTTTTGGTTGCTCGTTTTGCCGGGAAGCAATCAGCGACATTGCCAAACAACGCAAAAAATTTGAAACGCGCGGCTTCAGAGTAGTTTTTGTTCACATGGCGCCAAAGCTTGAGACCGCAGAAAAATTCTTCAAAAAATATAAACTCTTTCCGGTGGACCATATCGCCGACCCGGAAAAACGTTTTTATTCTGCTTTCGGCCTCGGCCGCGGCACCCCCCAGCAACTTTTTGGACTGATGAACTGGATCCGCGGTTTCCAGGCCACCGTACTGGAAGGCCATGGCGCCGAACTGGAAACCCCTGAACTGGGCGACGGCTTTCAAATGCCCGGCGTATTCGTATTGCACAAAGGAGACACGATTCGCTCCTACATCCACCGATATGCCCACGACCGCCCTGATTATGAAGAAATTTGCCAGTTGTAAAACGGCTCTCTTCTTCCCTTTTCTTTGCTGCTTTTTATCGCTTTCTGCGCAAGAGACCGCACCGGAAAAAAACGTCGCACTCCCGCCGGCTACGATTCGCGATGTTCGTTTTGAACGAACCGGTTATACGGTCAGAAATTCAGATTCGCTGCCGGTGCAGGGCATTTTAATCTTGTCGGATCGCCTGCGATGGGAAAATGCCGTGGACGTCCGGGCCAATGCGCCCGGCACACTGGCCACTTTGTCCATCCGAGGCGCAGGCCCCAATCGTACTCCGGTGTATTGGAACGGGGTCAACCTGCAAAGCCCCATGAACGGTGTAGTCGATGCAGCACTCCTGCCCATCTGGCCCGACGATAAGGTAGAAATACACTTCGGCGGACAAAGTGCTGCGCTAAGCAGCGGCGCCATGGGGGGCAGTCTGCACATTGAACAAGGGCGACAAGCGCTCCGCAGCGGATGGTCGGGCGAAATACATGGCGCGACAGGCAGTTTCAGCCATCATTCGATGCGTGCCGGTGCAGGTTTTGCCGGACCTCGTTTTGTCGGCAGTGTTCGTGGGGCCTACCGAAATGCTTTAAACAATTTTACCTATCCGGTACGGGGGCTGGACGGGAATTTGTACAAGGTCAGGCAGGTAAACAATGCCGCTGAGGAATTGGATATTCAACAATTTAACCAGTTGATTATCAATTCGAAAAATACCCTTAAAACGGCCTGCTGGTTTCAAAACGTTTTTCGGGAAATCCCGCCTGCCAATACCGAAGCGCCGCGCAATTCCTGGCAACGTGATCGCGCACATCGGGGGATACTGCAATGGGAGTATACGCCCAATCGGCGCGCGCGTTGGACCCATCGGTTGGCCGGACTTGATGATTACCTGGCTTTTCATCTTTCGGGCGATACCGACACCAGCCATTCCCGGCAACTCTTGTTTCAATCTGAATTTTCAAACGTTGCAGGTCGGAGCTTCGCCTGGCGAACCGGCGTAAATGCACTGCGACAATGGGCGCAAGCCGACGGTTATTCCGACAGTACCCGGTGGTTTGGGCAAACCAGACTGAGCAGTTTTGCCATGGGGGAGTGGCGCCTTAAAAGGTTCCAATTTTCAACCGTGCTGCGCCAGGAATGGGCTGAAAAGCAAGCGTCGCCCTTTACATGGTCGGTCGGCGGCCGCTGGAAGGGCGGAAGGGCAGGGGAGGGCCGCTTTCACATTTCCCGCAACTTCAACCTCCCCACTTTTAACGACCGTTTCTGGCAAACACTGGGCAATCCTGATTTGCTTCCTGAAAAAGGATATTCTGCCGATATAGGCTGGAAGTTTCAAAAAACGGATTATTCTATTGAAATAACCGGCTTTCATCTGATTCTCGACGACTGGATTTTATGGCAACCGGATGCTTCCGGCCTGTTCAGACCCGGCAACCTGCGTAAAGTATGGAGTCGCGGTATCGAACTCAATGCCTTTGGAAGGAAAAAAGCCGGACGATGGACTTTTCAGGTATCCGGCCGTGCGCAAGGCTCGGCGACAACCCTTGAAGCGGTGTATAGCGGCGCCACGAACCAATTGGGCCAGCAACTCCCCTACACCCCGCGTTTTTCCGGTGGTCTGCAATTGCGCGCCCAACGTGGCATCGTTACAGCCGCTTACTCTCAACAATTTACCGGCAAAAGGTTCGACCAACATGCCCAAGTCTTGCGGAGTTTTCAAACCGGCCACTTATTTGTCACCTGTCAATGCTGGAAAGGGCGGCTGCTCCTGGATGCCCGTATTGAAAACATCTGGAACACTCGCTACGAGATCATCCGATACCGACAAATGCCCGGCAGGAGCGCGGGTATCGGCGTTACCTTTCGCTGGTGAATTACTCAAAAATAAAATACATCAACATCAGGAAGATAGCCAGTAACAGCAAAGGAATCCAGATTTTTCGGAGTTGGATTTTTCTTTTGACCCGTTGCCCGGCAGCATTTCGTGCAGCACGCCCCTGATCGAAATAGGCGACGTAGAGAAAACATACAAAATTGATGGCCAGAGTCAGCAACAAAAACAGATAGGCCCGGTTCATCGAATCGGTGGTAGGGGAGAGTTGCACCAGATTGATGGAGTAGGCAACCGTAGCGAGAAAGGAGGTAATAATCAGTTCACCGACTTCTTCAAAATTGGTTCGGTGAAATATCAGGACGAAAATGGGCAAGGCGCTGAACATCAGGAACGGCACAATAATGAGAATGATGGCCCCCCAAGGACGACGACTGACATTGAGCCGGACGTTCAGGCTTTTATATTTTTCGAGGTATTTGGCTCGATCCAGCGTATCAAAAGTGATTTTATCTAATGAACCGAGCGCATTAGTCAACTGGTTGTCAAGCGTCACAAAATACTCGTCGGTACTCCAGTCATTGAAATAGAAATCCTGCTTTTTGTCCTTGATTTGCAGGCGACTATAATCGAAACTGATTTTGATCTTGTCGCTGCTGCTGAGCGCGGTGATCGGAATTTTCACCTCATGCCGGTCGAAAGGAAAATCGAAGGTTTCAAATTGCCCCAAAAACTTGCCGCTGATTCGGTAAATCCTGACGACATAGTTGCCGTCGCGTTCTTCTGCGATGCGGTAACGATTGGCCTCCTCGCTACTGATGTTGTCAAAATCAATGTACCCCTCTTTTTCGATGTACTGACTGTCGGCGATTACCCAATACAAAAGATTACAATCGAAGGTGTTTTTTCGCACATCAATTTCGTTGATATCAATCACATCAATTCCCACCCGCAGGTTAGGGATGGCGACGCCGGAGGTGTTGATCTGTGTGGGGCAGGAGCGCGTTTTTCCGCCTTCGGTCTGACTGAAAGTTGGTTCTTTTTTCAGGATGCAGGTGCTGTCGAACTCATACAACTCATTGAGAATCGTGATTTTGCGGTCTTTTAATTTCTGAAAATATTGCACCAGCCCCGATCGGAAGGTGATGTCGTTCTTCAAGGCCGTTTCAAAAATATTCATGGCGTCGAAGCACCGCCGGAGGCTGTTGTCGGTAATGCGGGTGTTAAAAAACTTGGCCGGAAATTGCTGCGCCAGGGCTTTTTTGAATACATGTACTTCCAGCGGAAGGGCCTCGCTGGCATTGTCGAAACGTATCACGGTGTGTCCGCGTTCTCTCGTTATTTCTTCCAGTTCCTGATCGCCAATATTGGTCACACCGGGCAGACCGATGATGGTTTTATGCGGCAAACCTTTTGTTTTTTGCAAAAAACGCATCACAAGGTTGCCATACCCGCTGTGGGTATTGAGTAAAATTACGCTTGGTTCGGGTTTTGAAAATTCGCGCAACAGGTTGCGTTCCAGCGCTTCGGCATAGTCGCGCGGCACCTCGTTGTTATTGACATAGCTGCTTTGCAACAAACGCACCAGGGTATCGCAGGGCAATTGGTTTTCTTCGATCAGTCCGGCAAAACGTTCGTGCAATAGGTAATCGGTTTCGGTCACAAACCCAATTCGTTTGGCCTGCAATACTTTTTGAATGTATTGAATCAGGTAAAACGGCTGGGGGTCATTCGGATCCAGAAAAACAGCATTGTTGCCAAAATCCATCTGGTTTTGGTCGGCGCTCATGGCAATAACCGGCAATTTCCCCTTTATCATGTCCGCCGCATGCCGAATATGCCGCCCCCAGGTATTATCAATGACCAACACAACATTGGTATCTGCCTCAATGGTCCGATACAGCGCCTGAATGGTGTCTTCCTTAAAATCGCATTGATAAGGTTTGAGTTTGTAGTGAGCGCCATAGCCTCGCGCATTGATTTTCGCAAGATACGCCTCCAGCGCCACGAGATGCAGCGAATCGGTGTAGTTGTTGCTACGCGCTTTTATCTCATCGTTGTAATTAAACCCGACGTAGGCTACATAGCGCAGGGGCCGGCCGCCCATGCCTACCGAAGCTGTCATGTGGTTCTTTTTACAGGAACAAAACAGACAGGCCAGCAGGCCCAGCATGGCGAGAAAGGGGTAAATTTTATGCATGGCGGGGGATTGAATTGGTTTTTCCCGGGCAAACATACAAGAATGCGGATTAAGTACTCCGGGGGAATTGGTTTGGAGAATAGAATGCAGGCGCCCTTTAACCCTTTAATACTATTGTAACGCCTCCCCGGTCTGCGAACAATTGCTTATAACCCTTCAAGCAGTTCTTTGATCGCTTTTGATAACTTGTTGATCTGCATTTGTTTTTGCTGAATGGAACTCATCGGCAACCGCCCCGAGTCTTCCATGAAATCGAGTGCTTTACCGGCATTTTGCAGTGTTTTTTGTGCGCGCAGCGTTGCATCGCGTATTTCCTTTCGCTGGGAAGAAAAGGTGTTTTTTTTAATCGCATTATCATAGAGGTTCCAGGCCAGTCGAAATTGCAGGGATGCCAGATTAAACTGCAAGGCAAAGTTTTCAATCTGGAGATTAAATTGCGTAATCCGGGCAAATTCTTCCCCCAATTCCCGTCCGATGTTGCGCAGGGAATCTTCCAGTTGATCCACTTCCCGGGTAATTCGCTCCATTTTTCTAACCAGCGTTTCCGCTTTTTGCACCGGCAGTTTTTGAGCGTTCAAGGCAGATTCGGCCTCGGGCGACAATGCCGTTCGATCGGCGCGCAGGGCGCAGGTGCGCAAGGTGTACAAGCCTTGTCGGGCGGTAATACTTCTTTCTTCAACAAATGTGAAAGGAATACTGCCACGCCGCAACGACTCGCAGTCGGCGATCGCATCCAGGAAATGCCGGCGCGAATTGGCCAAAAGGGCCTGAATTTGCGTCCGGTTGCTTGCGGCGGTCTGATCGTTGGCCAATTCCTGCGCCAGTCGCACCTGACGCTGCGCCAGTTGGATGGCCATCAAACTGCGGTTATGCCGGATCTCAAAACAGGAATTTGGAAGTTTACGGCAATCCATGGCCCGCTCAGCCCGGGCATAGGCTTTTTCAGCCTGCGCCATGGCGTAATGGAGTCGGGCGATTTGCCCGGCTTGCAAAACACCCTGCGGCATTTCTGCCAGTTTGGACTGAAATAACGCAGTATGTACATCGCCCTCGGATTTGTCGAGCAGAACCGCGACTTCCTGCGGGGAATAAAATTTTTCTGCCTGGCGGATTCTTTCCGGCGTTTCCAGTTTTTCAAAAAACAGTCGCGCGCGCTGGTGATATCGATCCATCCATTCGATCTGTTCGAGGTACCAAAGGGTGTCAAAACTGATTGTATTTTGTAAAATTGCTTCGTGTGCCAGCGAGTCCAGGGTGGTTCGAAGATCAAAAAACAATCCCCAGTAATGTTGCCCCAGGCCGAATACGACGCGCTCATTGCTGCCATTGAATTGCAGAATGCGGCTTTCAGCATCCATCATACGCGTCAGGGTATCCATGCTGAGCCATTGTTGCAGGGTGTCGCGAAACTTGAATTCACCTTGTGCGTTTTCCCGCAAATAAGCCAGCAATTCGAGGTCTTCCTGCTCGCGAAACTGTTTTTCGCTCAACGGACTTTCCAGCAGCTGCCACACCGGATCGTCGGGGAGATGTTTCAGGACAAATTCTTCGGGCGGGGTCATAAAATAACGATCCACCACTTTCCAGCGCGACAAACCCGCCGGCGGTACACCCCAGGTGGGGTCGAACAATCGCCACTCGTTGCGAATGCGCGCGGCCGTCCAGGCATGACCGATCGGCTCGATATCGCCATCGGCATTTTTTACAATCCCGGTAATTACCTCGCAGGGGATGCCGGCGGCGGCGGCCAATGCGCAAAACAGGTTGGCATAACCCTGACAAACGGCGCTGCGGTTTTGCAATACTTTTTCCGGATGTTGCCGGGCGAGGTGTTCCGGCGTGGCCCAGAGCGCGCGCTCGTCGCTGCTGTCTACATAGGCCACATTCAACGTAATCCAGGCGTAAATGGCGCGGATTTTATGGGCATCATCGGGTTGTTCGCCACAGAGGTATTCGGAAAGCGTTTCGATGCTGCGGGTTTTGCCCGGCGGAGTATTCAGGGCGTGCTTGTCAACGTTGAGGAAGTTTTGCCCCAACAACCCGAAGGGCAAAAAAAGGAAGGGGAGAATCGGTTTCATAGCCGGTATGCAGAAAATGGTTTCACCGCGCCGGACGTCACATCCTTCATTCGCGGCTCACAGATCCGATAACGCCCCTTTTCGCACTTCTATTTCTTTCAGGATGCGGTGTGCCAGTTGCAGCGCTTCAAACCCGTCGCGAAGGGTAACCACCGGATCAATGCCTTGTTCAATGGCCGTATGAAATGTTTCAAGTTCGCGTTGTATCGCATTC
>JANRLZ010000298.1:0-11569 GCA_033762055.1 Saprospiraceae bacterium | reverse complement strand
TATCATTGTTGTTCCAGGAACCGCCCCGCAACACCCGACCGGTTTTGACACGACCGCCACTGCTGCGAAGATCGTTTTTTTATCACACTCCCCCCCCAAAAAAAATTCGACCGCCTTCGGCGGTAAAAAGGGTAAAAGTGTAAGAGACCTCAAGGGTAAGCATAGCCCTGGGCCAGCCGAACCCCCACGAAATAGTTCCTGAAGTAAGGGTTGCTCCTGCCGCGAAAAGCCACCCGGCAACTGATATCATTGTAGTCCCAGGAACCGCCCCGCAACACCCGACCGGCTCCGCTTTCCGGGCCGGCAAACCCGACCGGCAGCGTTGGAGGATATTCCCCGTACCAGTCGCCGCACCAGTCCCAAACATTACCGCTCATATCATACAGGCCCAGTTCGTTGGCTTTATTTTTTTCGGCCACAGGGTGGGTTTTGCCGTTTGAATTATCATGGTACCAGCCTACCTCATCTAATTTATTGCTGCCGGCATACACAAATCCTTTGCTCTGTTGCCCGCCCCGCGCCGCGTATTCCCATTCTATTTCGGTGGGTAAGCGGAAGCCGTTGGCTTTGAAATCGGGCGTGACGAGCCACTTTATGTTGTCCTCCTTATTATTGTTGTAAGAGTCAGATACTTCTTTTTTTATATCGTACACTTTTTCCAGCCCCATGGCTTCGCTGAGCCAGTTGCAGTATTCCACCGCTTCGTACCAACTAACACGAACCATCGGGTGATCGCCGTTAATTCCCCAGTTGGGCGCTTTTTCTTCGAGTTGTTTTTCCTGCCCCTGTGCAAAGAGGTACAGGCCGTATTTCCACCAGGTGGTGGGTACGTTGGAGAGGCGGAACGTACGTACTTCGGCAAGGCGTTTCTCCTTGTCTTCTCCGATTGTCAGTCGCCCTCCGGGTATTTCCACCATCACGGTTTCGGAGGGAGCAAGGTATTTTTTGCACAGGTCGGCGTAGAGGCCGGGGGCAGCGCGCTGGAGCCAGTTGCGCAGCGCCGCCTTGTCGTAGGCCGGCGCAAGTTGCCGGGCTCCTCCCAGCAGGGCGGCTGAAAGCAAATTGCTCTCCAGCCACAACAAAAGGATTTTTTCAATCTCCGGCTTTCGTCCGCATTCGTTCCAGAAAAACAACAGTTCTTGTAAATAAGGCCGCAGTTCTTCGCGGCGGACGCCCAACTGAAACATTTGCGTCAGCGTATCGGTCGCTCCGGCATAATTGAGCTGGTAGATTTGACCGTCCAGGTCTTTTTTCAGCGCGTCAAAAAGGCCTGCCGAGGTTTCCTGCAGCCGGGTTTCGGTCAGTGACTGGTACTGCTCGTGGATCACGCCGGCCAGTACATCGTGCGAGAGCCGGGCGGCGGCTTGTTCTTTGCTCGTGACGCTGCTCAGGAGGTAGTGCTTTTTGAGTTCCCGCTGTAATTCGGCAAAAACGGGGTCGTCTTTGAAATTTTCATGGCCTTCAAATTCAGTCTCCAGCCGGGTAGCCGAGGCGGGTTCGTCCTGCACGTAAAAGCGCAGCAATTGCAGGATTTTACGGTTGTCGGCCCGGTCTTCGGATATTTTTTCCCTGATTTTTTTGAAATAATGGTCGAGCAGGTCTTCCTGTTTTTCAATAAAATTTTCAAGCGCATGGGCGGTCACCGGCACACTGCCGTCGGGTAGCCGGCAGCGCTGCCAGAGCAATTCCATGTTTACCTGCAACAGCGGCGCGATATGGGCGTTGTCGCGCCCGCCCAGCAGTTTTTCGGCGATTCGCCGCGGCAAGTCGGCGGGCTGGAAGGTGATTTTGTATTTTTTTTCGCCCAGCAGGGGGTCGGAAGCCACCCCGCTGATGGCTTCCTCCGCGCCGGTTCTTTCCAGGGGGAACAGGGTGTTGCGGTCATCGAAATCAATGTTTTCGTCCAGCAGGGCCTTGGCAATGCGCGCGGTCTGCTCGCTGCGAAACCCGAGGATAAATTTGTAGTCGGGATACTTTTTCAGGGCGTCTTTCAGCGCGGCGACCAGTTCTTCCAGTTCGCGCGGCAGTCCCTCGATCCGGTCGGTAATGGCCTCTTCCACCTGATCGAGAATCAGGAGTTGGCGGGCCGGGGCGCCTGCTGCGGCCTTGTCGAGCATGCGCCCGAACACGGCTTTTAACCCGCCGACCTTGTCGTTTTCGCGGCGGTCGTACGCCACGCCCCAGCCCTGGTTTTCGATACGCGGAATCAGTCCGGCCTGCAACAGGGAGGATTTTCCCGTGCCGGAATACCCGTCGAGCAACAACACGCGCGGTGCGGGTTCCCGGGTGATTTTGTGGCAAAGGGTGTAAATTTCGCGGCTTCGCCCGAAAAAAAGGCGGGCGTCTTGCCGTTGAAATGGTTTCAGGCCCACAAAGGGGCATTCGGCGGCGGGCAAAAAATCCCGCATATCCTGTGGCAGGGGGAATTCTTCTGCCAGCGGGCGTTGAAAGAGGTTGACGGACCGGTTTTCCTCTTTTATTTGTTCCAACCCTGCCTTTTTGGCGATTTGCGCAAAGAATTTTTCAAAATTCGCTACATTCGGATCCCGCCGAAAATCGAGTTTCTGGCCGTTGTTGAAGGTATCAAACAGTTCGGAAATCGCGTCCGGCAGTTGCTCCTTTTTGGGTTGTGCAGCACCGTTTACCAGAATAGGGATGATGGTTTTCCCGGCTTTGATCGCCGTGTGAATTTCATGGCGAACATGACATTTTTCATCAAAATACAACTTGCTTTTCAATTGGCTCTTGTCCAGGTGTTGTACCCATCCGTCCGGGATCAGCGAAATCATCACCCGGCTGTTTTCGATGCATACCCTGAGTTCGTCGCGCCAGCGGTCGCCGCCTTCCAGAACGGCTTCGTCGAGAAACACCTCGCCCGGAAACCGGGCTTGCAGCATGAGATAGAGCAAACGCGCTTCCAGGGTGGAGAGCGCGCGTCGGTAATTGATGAAGATGGCGGGTGTTTTCTTTTTCATTAGACCTCCTGAGAAAGTCCCTTTTGGCGGGGTAAAAAAAGGAATAATTCCCGAAAACGCGCCGGAAATTCAGCAGCAGATCAATCCCTCATCCTTCATCCCTCATCCCTCATCCTTCATCCCTCCACCAGCAGCTTTTCCAGCCAGTGTTCCCTGATCCCGAAACCGGTTTTAAGGGCGGCGATTTTCGCCAGGGCATCGCGTTTGCGGGTGGGCGCGGGACGGGCGATGGCGGTGGCGGTTATCATGACATTTTTGGCGGTATGTTCGGAGGAGATAAATTCAAACACCCGGGTTTGGTAGCCTTCCGATTCGAGCAGGAGTGCGCGGATGCCGTCGGTGAGGAGTTCGGCCTGGCGTTCGAGCAGGATGCCGTGGCGCAGCAGGGGAGCCATTTCATTGTGCGCCTGCATCTCGCGCCGGATTTGCTTGTGGCAACAGGGCGCCGCCACGATGATCGCGGCTTTTTGCCGGATGCCGGCGGCCAAGGCCAGATCGGTGGCCGTGTCGCAGGCGTGCAGGGCGATCAGCATGTCGAGGCGTTCGGGCCGGTATTGGGCAATGTCCTGCGCAATAAATGTCAAGCCTTCAAAACCCGATTTTTTTGCCGCCTCATTGCAGTGCGCGACCAGATGGGGCCGCAATTCAATGCCTGTGATCTGCGGCGAAATACCGAGTTGGTTGGCCAGATAATCGTACAGGGCAAAACTCAGGTAGCCTTTTCCCGACCCCATGTCGGCAATATGCGCGCCCCGGGGCAGGGGGGAATCGCGCAACAGGCTTTCAATCGTTTCGAGGTATTTATTGATTTGCCGCCATTTGTCCTGCGCGGCTGCGAGTACTTCGCCTTTTGCGCTGGTGATGCCGAGCAGGTGCAGCCAGGGCGCTGCCGGATCGAGGAGGCGATGTTTGTCGCGGTTATGGGTGGCGGGGGGCAATGGCGTATCCACCGTTTGCGCCGGTTTTTTATCACGCAGCCGGGCCCGGCCTTGTTTGTCGAATTGAAGGGTAAAGTCGCGCGTGGTCGTGAGCAGATCCGCCTGCGAAAACTGGGCGCCTAGCAGGATCTCCAATTGTGACAGCGCGTCGTCCGGCAGGAAATTGTGGACTTCATCGCGGGTTTTATAGCGAAAATTAAAAGCGATGTGTCCTCCTTTTTTCAGGGTAACGGGGCGCAGGTACACATTTTTCAGTCCCTCCGGCGCCGCGCTCGTCGGGTGACTAAGGGTGCATTTGCGTAAATGACCCGCCTCAAAGGCCTGCCGGAAATGCTGGAGAAACTGTTCGGTCATTACACGTAAATTCGGCTGTTTTTTACAGCGGGGTTCCAGGGAGCAAAATTAGCACTTGCAGGGGATTGACAGGTAGCATTCCGAGACGTCGGAATCGGGAAGGGGGTGCGTAAAAAATCCCGGAGAGACTGCATCTCTGTAGATAGCGCCAAAGTCTAAATATTTCAAACCCGACCTCGGAGAGGTCGCACATTTGTAGAAAAATTGTCCCGCTGGATTTACGACCTCGGAGAGGTCGAACATTTGTGTCGCCTCCATGTGAATCGGCTGCTAACCCTGGGCGGTGCGACCTCTCCGAGGTCGGGTTTGAAAATATGTCCCCTTTCAAATTATTGTTTTTATGATTACTGGCTATCCGCATATTGGATAGTCAGTTTATGATTTTTACACCCCCTGTCCCGATTCCGACGTCTCGGAATGCTACCTGTTTCGTTTTCATGCGGGTAAATATTTCGAACTTTGCGCCAAACCGTGTTCCAGTATGCAGCATGATCCGATTCCACCCGATTGTTTCGGGGAAGAAGAAGTCCGGCATTTTCAGTCGTTCGAAAACAGCCGGCTCCATCATATCATTTACCACCTCTGGCGAAAACCGGGCGATCATCCGCCTTTTTTATATGCCCTCGAATTGCAGTTTGAACAGGAACTATCCTTACTGATCGCCGCAGGCGAAACCACCCCCGCCCTCCACATTCTCGCCCCCGAACACCTGTCAAAAACCGCCCAATCACTCGCCGACCTGCACGGCGAAGCCATCCTTCAACCTATGTCTGCCAACGCCCAGGCGCTTTGGTCGGGCGCTGCGGGACAAATTCTGCAGGGTATCCGCCTTTCGCGTCATCCCGAGGGCTTCTACTACAACGACGCGTTGCTGCTGGATTTTTCAGAAAAACAAATCCTCGTCACACCCGGCGATGAGGAAGGACTGTTTTTTGGGATGAGGGATGAGGGATGAGGGATGAAGGATGAGGGATGAAGGATGGGGGATGAAGGATGAGGGATGAGGGATGAAGGATGGGGGATGGGGGGTTAAAATTCAATTTCATAACAACCGGCATCGGGCGTGGAAGGGTCGCGCATTTTACCGTCGAGATCGAGGTCAATGCCCGGCACGGGCAGGGCGTAACGGTTGGCGATGGAGCCTATGGTATCGAGCCGGAAATTGTAGCGGTTTACGTCCACAAAAATCGTGTCTTGTCCGTCGGCATTGATACAGGGCTGGCAATGTTGCAAAAATTCGGGATAAGCGCCCTCGTTCAGCAACTCGCGCACCCTGACGATACAATTTTTCAACTGATAATCGAACTGCGTCGGGTCGTCCAGCCGATCGAACAGGGTAATCTGGTCGGAGCGGGCGCCAAACAGGATGCAGTTGTTGAACCGGGCGTAAAGTTTGTTCCACACATAATTGATGCATTCTTCGTCGAGGCAAAGGGCGTTGCCCATACGCAAGGCTTCGCCATCCACGCCGTAACTGGCCACCGTACAGTAGGTAAAATCGTAATTGCCCCCGTATTCGAGCTGGATGCCAAAACCGGTATTGGTGTGAAACAGACAGTTTTCAGCGCGGATGTCGGCGTGAATACCGATCAGTCCGCTGCTTGCGGTATTATAAATCTGTGTGTTGCGCAACTGCAAATCCACCGCCGAGTCGGCCCGCAACCCGATGATGGAATTGCGTATAATGCAGTGGTCAAGGCGATGCCCGCTCGTACCCGATTGCAACCAGATGCCGGTCCATTGTCCGGCTTCTGTTTCAAATTCAGGTTCCAGGCGGTCGCCTTCAAAAATTACCGGTCGCTCGCGGGTACCCTCCACGATCAGTTTTCCCTGACCGGTAAAGGCGATAAAACCGTCGTTGTAACGCTGGGTAATGCCCTCGTCGTCCACGAATTTCCCCAAACCACCGTGGACGTACACCCGCGCGCCGGCGGGAATCCGTACCGTACAGGAGTCAATGACAAGAATACCGTAAATAACGTAGGGCAGCGAGTCGTCCCACACCCATTCCTGGCCGTTGCAGCCAAAGCCCGTCACGCCGCCGGCCCCGAATCGGGAGGGCAGGTAGTTGGCGTTTTGCCCCCAGGCTTCCAGCACGACTTTCTGCACATTCCCGTTGGTTTCGAACACGATACTTTCCGTGATGACAAAAGGCGAAGCCAGGTCGCTGGGGTTGACTGTTACCTCGGCAAAAACGTACATGCTGTCGTTGGGCGCAATTTCGAGGTTCTCCTGCGCGTCGCCGCTGATACCGTCAATATTGAGGTTGAACCGCGATGCGGCGCCGTTTTCGAGGTAAATGCGGGAAATGCGAATGCTTTCCTTGTGGCGGTTATAAATTTTAAAAAATCGTGTCGCAGAACCCAACTGCGTAAACACCGTGTCAAATCGGAGGGTATCGGCACTAAATTCGAGGCGGTCGGCCGGGTCGGTGGTAAATTTTTCTTTTTGGCAAAATGCCAGCAGCAGGGGCAGGAGCAGGAGGAAGTAGCGCATTGTGTCGGGCGCCCGCAAAACAACGCGGAGCGGACGGCAAAGGTATACCAGGATTTTAGTGATTTGTCCGCAAAGGTTTTCGCAAATCATTTTCCGTTGAGTATAAGTTTTCGGAGTATTTTTCAGGATGGCGGTAATGGATGGCTACCCCTGTGCCAATTGAAAGATGTACGTGATATCTACCCTATAAACTTCTGCAAACTGCACTAACTGTTCTGCGGTAATGCGCGTTTTATTGGATTCTATGCGGCGCAGGTTGCGCACATCCATGTGAAGCAGGTCGGCGGCGTCTTTTTGATGAATTTTTTTCAGGAGGCGGATGGTTTTGAGCGCGTTTCCAAAGTTCATACGTAGGTGAATTTTATAGCAAGTTAAGATGCCCGGGTGAATAATGCCCGTTTTTTACACTAATATGTCCGCTTTTTACAAAAATATGTCCTTTACCCTGAGTAAATGAGACTATACCTTTAAGGTAGCGTTTCAAGTTTAAAGTTGATCCTTTTTTTG
Source organism: Saprospiraceae bacterium (assembly GCA_033762055.1). Taxonomy (GTDB): domain Bacteria; phylum Bacteroidota; class Bacteroidia; order Chitinophagales; family Saprospiraceae; genus M3007. The sequence goes on along the minus strand of JANRLZ010000298.1, from coordinate 4,299 downwards.
TCAACTAACTATAGTCAATACAAGATGGTTTGCGAAAACCTTTCCGGACAAATCATTTAAATCCATCAGTAAAACCCTGCAAACCACTAAAATCCGGGTATATTATGATACGATCACTCATTTTTTCCGCTTTATTTCCAAGCGTTCTTTTGGCGCTGCTTTTCGTCGCTTGTAAGGAAAAAACAACGCTGGTGAATGGTCGGGTTGTTGATAAGCATACAGGCCAGGCCATTGACAGTGCCGTTGTAGTGTTTAGAATTACCTCAAAAGACGATCCTTACAATACAAGAGACATAAGTGTTTATTCGGATCATGATGGCAGATTTTACTTTGAATCAGAATTATCCCTGGGCATTTATTGGGTCATAAAAGAAGGATATTTACAAAAAGGCGTCGGAACGCATGTTGTTGATATTGAACAGCATAAAATGAATGACATTGTCATAGAAATGATACCCAAGGACGGCTTCCTTAGCATAAATTGTATCAATTCGACCGGATCAGAGGATACGCTTTATCTGGGCATTTACAGCGGATTACAGGATTCAGAGCTGGGGCTTACAAATGGCGTAATGGCAAGAGATACAGTCATTGTGGGCAATAACAGCACTGTTTCAAGATTAACAGGGCTTGCCTCGGGAGAAACCGTGGAAATTTATTGGGATTTCATTCCGCTTCCATTTTACATCACTGAAGCGCCGAATCGCGGCTCGGCCATTATTGTTCGGGAAGATACGGCTGCATTCGATATCTTTTTTTGATTATCAAATAATTGCTTAGAGCCATTTCCTTTCAACTCAACGGAGAGCCTAAACAACGATTTTTGATGATCAAAAACCATTAGCGCGTCACAATAACTCTTTTATTATGAATACATTGCCTCACCTTGCTGTAAGGTGGACTTGCCTTGCATTGCTCCTGTATGCCGATTGTGCTATGGCGCAATCCTGTTCTCCTGAAGCCCTGAATGCCAAATATTGGCAGTACCGGGAAAACCTCGGCAAACATTTTGTGATGACAGACCGAAAACCGGAAGGCTGTATCGGGAATGGCCTTACGAGAAATGAAGCAGACCTGGCCAACCTCGGATGCGGAACGGAACTGCTACATGGTTATAGTCTGCCGGCGACGAGTATTATTATGCAACCAAATGGAGGGTCTGGCATGATTGATAGGAATACCCAATTTATTGACAATAATCCGTCAAACCCTAACCCATTTTTCGATCAACAATGTGCTGATGCTGGCCCATCAATAGGAACAAGTTGGAATCCGCCGGGGCCAGGACATTCTCCGCCTTATACCCAATTAAATCACAATTTTATCGAATTCGGCTCTGAAACCCCGCATCAATTAGGCTGGTATTTGATCATGCTGGCCACGGAATACGCGCTTCTTGGGCAAAATGGTCAATATGCAGAACAACAACGCACGCTTGAAGAACTTTTTTTGGCATTGCAGGCATATCGCCGATTAGATATTAGTGCAAATTGTCTGGTAAAACAGCGATACGACGAAATCACCCAGGCTTTTGAAATATGTCCGGATGGCGGAAATGTGCAGGAGTCCTGTTTGTGCCTGCCCAAATACAGAAATAATCAATGCAGTGGAAACGATTGGTATTTTTTCAAAGAGTGCCGGGCAAACTGCCCCTGGACGCCGGATGTAAGCGGCTATTCCGGTTTTTTCATTCGGGAAGACGCTACCCAGGAACAGGAAATCCTGCACGACCCCTCCGAAGAGCGATGGAATATTGATCTTGTCAGCAGCGTATTTGCCATGTCGCAAGTACCGCCGTGTTCTTCTACTTTTAGTCCGCCCTGCTACATGGAAAAACATACCGGCTACCTGAGCCAGGATCAACTTTTTTCGGTCATGACCGGGCTGGCGGTTGCTAAGCATTACATACCCCCTTCCGCGACGGTTACTACTTGCAGCGGTCAGACTTACAAACCGTTTGATATCATTCAGGACATCGCCAAGGGCTTTGTAGAACTGCCTCAAAATAGTACGAGGCACATCTTTTGGCCCGGCTCTGAGGATAATGATTGTTGCGAACAAGCCATTAAATTTTCGCAGTGCGCGGGCGGAAATTTTCAATGGACATATGCCGGGGTGGAATACATGTACAACTATATCAACGAAGGAGACGACGACCACAACATCGGCTTTATTGATAGAAACAAATGGGGGCCAAGTGTAGGAAGAAAGGTATGGTTTGCCTCCGCCATGGGGGTGAGTGTTGATGTGGGCGATATGCCGCATCCGACCAAATTTGTGACGGCTGCCCTTGATTCTGAAAAAGAAATTTACTTACTGATCAATGATCTATTGCATGCTGAAGAACCCAACCTTGTAGGCGAAGGCGATGATTTTGAATTCTTGCATGATTATTTCAACCAATTGTTGTGTACTGCTCCCTGTGGCGGCCCCTGTATAAAGCCTTCTGATTACGATGCCCTTGCAGCATCCGGAGCAACCGCTATTCCTCAAGTTATTTGGCCGGAGTTTGAATGCTCAAATACGCCCGACTGGACGGGGCAAAGGTGGGAAGGAAATAGCGGCGGGCCGGATTGGGAGGAAGAATATCGCGCCCGGCAGTTTAACGGGCTGGATTTTATGGCATTGTACAACTTGTACTTGCTCCGGTACCCTGAAGAACAAACCAGTTATTACTTTGATCCTGAAATGCCTGATCCTTTTCCTGCCCAACTTTATGAGGAAAACAAAATTGAGGGGCCAACCACGCTATGTCCGGGTCAAACCGGATTATATAAGCTGCCCGTAACACCTGAAATTGACGCATTGTCGGTCCAATGGTCAAGTAGTCCAAATATTTTGACCGACGATTTAGGTAATTTTGGCATATATTTCGAGGCGGAAGCCACCGTAGTATCTGCCCAAACGCCTTCTTATGTTCGTGTAGAAGGTTCTAATTTGCACGGAATATCTGAATACATTCATCAAGGGTCAAATGTTACCGTCGTACCAAACGGCGTAACGGATGTTTGTGATTTCTCCTACACCAAACCTGTAATTACCCAGACACCCAATTACAACATCATCTCAGGCCCGGACCCTTGCCAATGGCTCTTTGATGCTTACGCTATGGGTCCCGCTTTGGTGAACGGCGTTACATTGAACTGGAGTGCAACGGATAGCAATACCGGCCTGACAGTAACGGGAAACGAACAATATTTTGACTATCTTGAAATTATTCCCACCGACCCTGGAGTCACTGGTTTTGTTACACTGCAGCTGGAGGTACAAACCGGTTGTGGGCACTTGGAGAAAACAAAAGTGGTACCCTATCAAACATGCAACACGCCCGGAGGTATTCGTCAGCTCGTAATAAGTCCCAATCCGGCCAACAGCCAGGTGTCTGTGCGGGTTATTCAAAGTAATGGAACGGATTTTATTTCCAACGACCCCAACGGAATCCGTATTCGTATTTATCCTACCAGCGGGAGTACCAATGCTATGATGAATACGTACCTTTACAACAACGGCCAAATCTTCACCCTTTCAACGCTGCCCACCGGTGTGTACCAAATGGCTGCTTCAGCCTCCGATCTTAGCCCGGTTTGGGCTAATTTCAGCATCGTACGATAAATTCACTCGAACACTAAATCCATTGACAATGAAAAATGTACGTTCCTTTTTCCCTCTCTTTTTCATTTTTTGCACTTTCTGCAAAAAAGACAGCACCAGCAACGTGGAACAAGTGCTGGTAAATGGGGCTTGGACCCAGACCGCCTACCTCACCGACGATGACGGCGACGGCGTTTTCACCGACGCCTCCCTTCCCTGCCAATTAGGCGATGCGTGGGATTTTATGTCGAACGGGAATTTTGAAATGCGCGACGAAATTGAATACTGCGACCCCGATGCGATGTCCGTGAGTATCATCGCCGGAACCTGGGAACTCCGAAATGGCGACAGCGAGCTGTTCGTGACCATGGACCCGAGCTTTCAGGATTTTAATTTTGTCGTTCACAGCATCAACGATACCCTCCTCGAACTCAGGCTGTACAACGACCCAACGCTTCAGGCGCCGCCGGAAGAAAGGCTTGTTTTTACACGGTAAGTACCGATGAAACAACAAAATCACGACTTGATGCCAATTATTTTGGCGTTACCAAGCGACTTGATTTATCATTAGAAAGGGTACACATTTTTCAGGTAAAAACCTCATTGAAGTTCTTTGACAAATCGGAAAAGAAAATAAGGACTCCGTGATAGTTGTTCTTAATGGCCAGTTGAGCGATAGCAATTGGGGTTATTTTGCGCAGTCTGTCT
>JANRLZ010000297.1:0-5711 GCA_033762055.1 Saprospiraceae bacterium | reverse complement strand
AATCAAAACCACCCCACTCTTCCGTTCACCCGATCCCCTCCAACCCAGACTTACATTCCATGAAAGTAAAATTCTGCGGCGCCGCCCGCGAAGTCACCGGCTCCAGTCACCTGCTTGTTCTCGACGACGGCTACAAAATTCTGCTCGATTGCGGGCTTTACCAGGGCGGCGACGACGACGGTCGCGCAGGCAGCGACAATCCGATCACCGGTTTTAATGAAAAATGGCTGTTCGATCCTGCTGAAATTGATTGTCTGGTACTCAGTCATGCCCACATTGATCACTCCGGGCGCATTCCGAAACTGGTGCGCGACGGATTTCGCGGCGCTATCTACGCCACCCATGCTACCCGCGATCTGTGCGCATTGATGCTGCTCGACAGCGCAAAAATCCAGGAAGGCGACGCCGAATATTACAACCGCAAACGCCGCCATTTTGAAGAACCGGAAAAACAACCGCTCTACAGGGTGGAGGATGTGCAGCAGGTGATGCGCCAGTTTGTCAGTTACAACTACGAACAGTGGTTTCACATTCAACCCAATGTGCGGGTGCTTTACCGCGATGCCGGGCACATCCTTGGTTCGGCCAGCGTCACCCTGGAAATCACGGAAAACGGCCAAACCCGTCGCTTCGGTTTTACCGGCGATATTGGCCGGCCCCATCGCCCCATCCTGGGCGATCCGCTCCCGATGCCGGAAGTGGATTACCTGATTTGCGAAAGTACCTATGGCGACCGCGAGCATGAATCGGCGCCGAGCGAGGTGCATCGTTTTACCGAGATCATCCGGCGCACTTGCGAGGAAAAGAAGGGCAAAGTCATCATCCCCGCATTTTCCGTGGGGCGTACGCAGGAAATCGTGTACATGCTCGACAAACTGCAACATGCCGGCGAACTGCCCAAAGTGCCGGTTTATGTGGATAGTCCGCTTTCGGTGAATGCCACGGAGGTGTTTGTGAATCACCCGGAATGTTTTGATTCCGAACTGCACCGTTATATGACGGAAGATGAAAACCCCTTTGGTTTTAACGGGTTGTTCTACATCCGTGATACCGGCGCTTCCAAACAACTCAATCACTCGCGCAAACCCTGCATCATTATCTCGGCCTCGGGCATGATGAATGCCGGCCGGATTCGGCACCACCTGGTAAACAACATTGAACATCACCGGAACACCATCCTCATTGTGGGTTATTGTGCGCCCAATACCCCGGGCGGTCAGTTGCGGGCAGGCGCCAAAAACCTGCACCTGCTTGGTCAAAACCTGCAGGTACTCGCCGATGTGGAAGTCATGGATTCTTTCTCTGCCCACGGCGACCGCAAGGAAATGCTCGATTTTTTGCAGAACCAGAAAGGTTCGGTGAAAAAAATATGGCTTACGCACGGCACCATAGACCGGCAGGAGAAGTGGCGCGATTATTTGATGGAAAACGGGTTTGAAAACGTGGGGATTCCGGGCTTGGGGGAGGAGGAGACGTTGTGATTAATCGTCGTAGTGACCGTAACATTTTACAATTTCAATCACATCGCCTTTTACCGGATAAACCAATCGGTGAGTTTGGGTTATTCTGCGGCTCCACAACCCTTTGTAATTGCCTTTAAGCGGTTCCGGTTTCCCGATTCCTTTAAATGGCTCGCGCAGTATGTCAAGTATCAGTTGGTTGATTCGGTCAATGGTTTCATCATCCAGTTTTCGCCATTGCAAGTATTCTTCAAAGGCTGTCGGGGAAAAGAGAATGCTGCGTGCCATGCCGGCTATTTCTTTGCAAGCGCCTCAAACTCTTCTTTGGAGAAAGGCAAGCCTTCCCCGCGATCCAGTTCAGCGAGTGATTGATCTAATTGGAGAAAATAATTACTTCCGGATTCGGTAAGCATTGCTTCACTTGGAATCGTCTCAATCCGAATCGTTACGGATGCAGACTGCCCCCTCAGGTAGTTTTTAATTTTTTTAAAAACCTCTTCGGTGAATTCCTCGCCTGAAATCGTGAATGTGGCTTGAACCATTGTTGTAAAATTTCCACAAAAATACCGGAAAACAAATAAATATGACCACCCGCAAAAAAATATTCAATGATCCGGTTTATGGCTTTGTGTCGGCGCCGCGGGGTATTTTACTGGATCTGATAGACCATCCCTACTTTCAGCGGCTGCGCCGCATCCGACAGTTGGGCCTCACCTCTTATGTATATCCCGGCGCCTTGCACACGCGTTTTCACCATGCTTTGGGCGCCCTGCACCTGATGCAACAGGCCATCGAAACCCTGCAACAAAAAGGCGTGGATATTTCGCCGGAAGAAGCCGAGGCCGCCTGTATCGCCATTTTACTCCACGATATTGGTCACGGCCCGTTTTCGCATGCCCTCGAGCATACCCTGGCCGACATGCACCATGAGGATCTCTCCACGCTTTTCATGGAAGACCTCAATCGCCATTTTGAAGGCAGGCTAGACCTGGCGATTCGTATTTTTCGCGATCAGCACCCCAAGAAATTTTTGCACCAATTAGTGTCGGGACAGCTGGACATGGACCGGATGGATTACCTCAATCGCGACAGTTTTTTCACCGGCGTGAGCGAGGGCGTGATCGGATACGACCGTATCATTAAAATGCTGGCCGTACACGAAAACGAACTGGTTGTGGAGGAGAAAGGGATTTACAGCATTGAAAAATTCCTCATTGCACGGCGGCTGATGTATTGGCAGGTTTACCTGCACAAAACGGGCGTGGCGGCGGAAAAAATGCTGATCCATACCCTCCTGCGGGCGCGCGAGCTGACCCTGGCAGGCGAAACGCTCGAAATTCCGCGGCACCTGGGCTGGTTTCTGGGCCGTACCGCCGGCGACCGAACCGAACCGGCTGAAATGATCGCACACTTTTCTCACCTCGACGACAACGATGTAACAGCGGCGATAAAATACTGGTCGGAAGCCGGTGACTTTACCCTGGCCCTGCTGTCAAAGGGCCTGCTCGACCGGAAATTGTTCCGGCTGGAGTGGCGGCAGGAACCGGTGAGTGCGGATTATGCCGCTGAAATAAGGGATCAAACCGCCCGAAAATTGGGAAAAGACGCCCTGATTGAACATTTGGTGTACATCGGCTCGGAAAGCAACCGCGCTTACGACGATTCGAACGACCAGATTAAAATCCTGTTCAAAAACGGCGAGGTATTGCCCATTGACCAGTGCTCCGACGTTCCCCTTTATACCCAACTGGTTACAAAACATTATATTTGTTATCCCAAAAAATAACCCCGGCTTTTCACCAACTTTTCCGAAATTTTACCTTGAAAACCGGGCAATTGAGGGGCTGATGTTTTACATTTGCCAAAAATCGAACAAAACATACAAACACTAACTTTTTCTTTTGTTAACCAATTCATTCTCGTCATGGGAAAATTAAATTTCCTCCTTTCAGTTCTTCTCATCGGTTTTGCTTCTGTTGCTTTTGCCCAGGATGCACCGCCGAATGCCCAGCCCGGTAAATGTTATGCAAAATGCCTGATTGCCGATCAATATGAAACGGTAACGGAGCAGGTGACCATCAAACCTGCCGGCAAACGCACCATCGCCGTTCCCGCCGAATACGAAAACAAAACGGAAACCGTGGTGGTAAAAGCAGGCAGCAAACGCCTCGTTCCGGTACCCGCCCAATACGAAACCGTCACCGAACAAGTCCTCGTAAAAGCCGCCAGCAAACGCGTAGTGACCGTACCCGCTCAATACGAAACCATCGAAGAGCGCGTGCAAATCAAGCCTGAATCCAAGCGCCTGATCGCTGTTCCCGCCGAATACGAAACCGTGACCGAGCGCGTACAAACCAAAGCGGAAAGCAAACGCCTGGTAGAAATTCCGGCCGTGTACGAAACCGTGACCGAATCGTATGTAATGGAACCGGCTTACACCAAAATTGACGTGTTGCAACCCAAATATGAAAATGTAACGGAACGCGTGGAAACCAAACCGGCTTCCACCAAATGGGTGAAAAAACGCGCCGATGCCAACTGCCTCAGCGCCAATCCGGACGACTGCCTCGTCTGGTGTCTGGTTGAAACGCCTGCCGAATACCAAACCATTACCAAACGTGTAAACAAAGGCTGCGATGGTTCGGGCGTTGCCGACGCAGGTTGTACCAAAACAACGGAAGTGCCCGCCAAAATGGGCACCCGCACAGTGCGCAAGGTGAAAACCCCTGCCACTACCCGCGAGGAAATCATCCCTGCCGAATTCAAAACCATGTCGGTGCGCAAGGTGAAAACCCCCGCCACCACCCGCGAGGAAATTATCCCCGCCGAATACGCAACCGTGAAGAAACAGGTGATCAAAACCCCGGCTTCTACCCGCGAGGAGGAAATTCCGGCCGAATACACGACCCTGACCAAACAGGTAGTAAAATCGCCGGCCACCACCCGCGAAGAAGATATTCCGGCCGTTACCCAGTCGGTAACCACCCGTGTACTGAAAACGCCGGCCACCACCCGCACCGAAGACATTCCGGCAGAAACGGCTACCGTCACCAAACGCAAACTCGTCAAACCCGGCGGTTTTACCGAATGGCGTGAAGTGCTTTGCGGCGAAAAAGTGACCGGTTACACCATCCGCCAGATTCAGGCTGCACTGATCAAAGCCGGCTATGATCCGGGTCCGACCGACAATATCATGGGCGCCCGCACGAAAGCCGCCCTGACCAAATTTCAGAAAGACAAAGGTTTGCCGGTAGGCAACCTCGATATGGAAACATTGAAAGCATTGGGTGTGAATTATTGATTGACTGCCAATCTTTTAAACCCAAAACCCCTTGCGTGTGTGTCATGCAAGGGGTTTTTTATTAGGAAGGATCAAAAAATAATCTCACGTTTCAGTCTGATCTTTCGTCCTCCAATTGTCCATTTTTCTCGTTAAATAATTCATTATTCGCCTCAAAAAACAGTCAATTGGAAAACGACACCCTTAGCCTGAATTCGTGACCTTATTTTTTGATCCTTCCTAAGGAATGAAAATGTTAAAAAATCAATAAACACGCCTGAAACGACCTGACGGCTTGGCAGTTCCAAAAAGTTTTTATAAAATTTGCACGGTTTTTGCGCGATGTGAGAAAAACAAGCGTTTTAGGACCGGGTGAATAATTATCCCGAACTCCCCACCAATTACAACAAAGACATGGACAGTAACCTGATTCAATACATGGTGGACTTTACACTGCCCACCGAGCTGCCCGAAGAATTTGTCAACAAAATTCCGCAGCAGCGCAACATGGTAAACCGGCTGCTCAGCGAAGGTAAAATTCTGAATTATGCCCTTTCGCTCGAAAATTCGAAACTCTGGGTCGTTTTTGCCGCAACCAATGAGGCCGAATTGATGGAAATGGTACACCGCCTGCCGCTCACCCGCTTTATGAAAGTGAAGGTGAACGAGCTGACTTTTTTCAACACATTCAATGCTTTTGTGCCGGCATTTTCGGTCAATTAAGCAGGAAGGACAACTCAAAAAAGCCGCTTCGGAATCATTCCGAAGCGGCTTTTTTTTATGTTTTTTTGTGATACCCGTTCGCAGGGTACTTTATCTGACAAACAACTTGTAACCCGTATGCCGCAGCGCGGCGGTAAAATGACGCGAATTGCTACTTTTGCCCGCCGTCTTGTATTTACAGCGAATAAACCACGCACTCTGAATCATGGCTAAAAAGCCCGTCCCTGCCGCCAAACCCGCCGCCAAAC
>JANRLZ010000296.1:0-4072 GCA_033762055.1 Saprospiraceae bacterium | reverse complement strand
TGGGGGAGGCAGGCAAAAAGCGGGATATAATACCACTTGTTCATGTGAATATCTCCAAGCGCTTTAATCAAATCATAAATCGGATTTTGTTTATAGTTCATGGCAAATCGTTTTTGACTGAAAGATAGGCAGAATGCTCATATCAGATCAAATCTTGATGCGCTCGCGCTCCCCCAAAACAATAAACGGCGCGAAGCCATCGCAGCCCAATGTAGTTCAAAGTTGCAGCAACTAAACGGCTAATAAACCTCCCCTGCCATTCTCATACCCCCCCGCCTCCGGTGTTTTACCGGAGGCTTTTTTTGTATGCTCATACACGATTCCGCACTTCCTCCTATTTTCGCCCGGAAACACCGCCCGCCATCCATTTCTTTTCCATGAAAAATTGCCTCCTCCTCCTCGCCCTCTGCATTGCCGCCTTGCTCCCGGCCCAACCATCTGCCGTTTCTCCTGCATCATCAGGCGATGCCTGGCATATTGTGGCCGACAACATCAATCCGGCCAATTATTACGGCATCACCGTGGCCAACGGTATGATCGGATTGGTCAGTTCGGCCGAACCCATGAAAGTGAAAGACGTGGTGCTCAACGGCGCCTACGACAACTACCTCCGCGGTCGGGTGTCGAACATTCTCAAAGGGTTCAACTTTATGAACATGAACCTCGATGTGGATGGCCGCCGCATCGGCAGGGCCGATATTTCAGGCTATCGGCAGGAACTGGATATGCGCCACGCCCAACTCGCCACCCGCTACGATGTGGGCGACAAACTTTCGGTCAACCACACCCTCATGGCTCTGCGCCATTTGCCCTACTCGGCCCTGAGCATCGTGGAAATTACCGCCAAAAAGGACGTCGCCATCACGCCCATGGCCGTCATCGAAGCGCCGGAAATGTTGCAGGACGTACGCAACCTCTACGCCGAAATTGACCGTCCGCACGTACTGATTCCCCTGCTGACTTCGGTCGGGAAAAGTCCGTCGGGCAAATACACGGTAGCCGCTTCCTCCAGCTTTATTTTTGAGGAAAAACACGGCGCAGAACCCGATCTCATCCACGAGGACTGGGATTACAACATGCACTTGCTGAAATTCCACAAAAAACTCAAGGCCGGCGAAACCTATCGTTTTGCTGTGGTGGGCACCCTTATTTCCAGCGCCCATACCGTGGATGCACACAACGAGGCCGAACGCCTCACCATCTTCGCCGCCCTCGAACGTACCGAACGCCTCCTGAAACGCCACAACGCCGAGTGGGACAAACTCTGGGCTTCCGACATTACCATCGAAGGTGATGTAGACGCCACCCGCGACGTGCATTCGGCCATGTACCACCTTTATTCCTTCGGGCGCGAAGGCACCGCCCTCAGTTTATCGCCCATGGGACTGAGTGGCCTCGGATACAACGGCCACGTATTTTGGGACACCGAACTCTGGATGTACCCGCCCATGTTGCTCCTGCATCCTGAAATTGCGCGCTCTTTCCTCGAATTCCGCTTTCAACTGCTCGGCGCCGCCAAACAAAATGCCTTTTCTCACGGCTACCGCGGCGCCATGTACCCCTGGGAAAGCACCACCACCGGACAGGAAGAAACCCCCGTTTGGGCGCTCACCGGGCCATTTCAGCACCATATCACCGGCTGCGTGGGTTGGGCGGCCTGGCAATATTATTTGGTGACGAAAGACAAAACCTGGCTGCGCGACCGCGGCTGGCCCATATTGAAAGAAGTCGCCGACTTCTGGGCCTCGCGGGTGGAAAGAAACGGACCGGGACGCTACGACATCAACAACGTGATCGGGGCGAATGAGTGGCAGGAAAACATTGACAACAACGCCTTTACCAACGGCATGGCCCGCACGGTGCTGCTCTACGCCGGCGATGCTGCCCGGGAACTCGGACTGAGTCCCGATCCCGACTGGGCGCATGTGGCCGCAAACATCCCGATTCTGCAATTCCCCGACGGCGTAACCCGAGAGAACGCCACTTACAAGGGTGAAATAATCAAACAGGCCGACGTCAATCTGCTGGCGTACCCGCTCAAGGTAATCAGCGACCCGGCGCAGGTAAAAAAAGACCTGGACTATTACGAACCCCGCATGTCGCCCGAAGGCCCGGCTATGGGCAATGCCATCCTCACCGTTTCTGCTGCCCGTGCCGGCGACGCAGAACGCGCCTATGCGCTGTGGATAAAGAGTTACAAACCCAACGAAGTGCCCCCCTTCGGCGTACTGGCCGAATGCGCAGGCGGTACCAATCCCTATTTCGCCACCGGCGCCGGCGGTTTTCTCCAGGCTACCCTCATGGGTTTTGGCGGACTCGACATTACCCCTCAGGGCATTGTACAGTTAAAAACCAAACTGCCCAAAAAATGGAAATCCCTGACGATCACCGGTGTGGGGGGGAAAGTGTGGGTGGTGAAGTAAGGTGGACGGATGCTTCGAGACCTCCGGATGAAACTCAACCGGAGCGGATTTACTACTCCTGTGCAACGTGCTGAAGAAGCACGCCTAATCGCTTTTCAATTCTTCTGCCAGTCTGATAGAATGCTTCAATGAATGGATGTTTTTCCAATCGCTGTGCGCGATGACGATAAACCTCGGTTTTCTGCATTTTTTCTGCACCTTTTTTAAGGTTGCTGCATATTCCATCACATTGGCATCGCCCAGATAGCCCAGGTTTTCGGCGTCAACTCCTTTTATCAGGCACCCGCCGTAGAGAATTTTTTCTTTTTTAAACCAGATGACGATATTGTCGGCAGTATGGCCTTCGCCGGGGTAATACGTTTCAAAAGAATAGGAACCGATCCTGAAGACGGTATCCTTCGCCATTAAAAATTCAGCTCTTTTCTTGTTGTTCTTTTTACTCCATTCATCTGTCAGGATCGTGGTGTAGGTGTGTATGCCCTGCTGCTTGTAATATTCGAGTCCCGCAGTTTTGTCGCTGTGCCAATGGGTGGCGATACACCCGATAACCGGTTTGTTGTGCCTGAATTGGATGCTGTCGAGCAAAGGCTGAAACTGGGTGGTATCCCAGGGTGTATCAAACATAAACACCCCTTCGCTGGTAACCAGGTACATCCCGTTTGCAGGTACCCGACTGTCTTCATAGGTGTTGTATGTGGTATAGACATAAAAATCTCCGGTTAAATGGGAGATGACAAGTTTTGCGCCTTCCGATTGTCCAAATACACCGGTCAGGGAAATAATCAAGGCAAGGGCGCCAAGGAAGGGCCGCATAAATGGGTTGTAAATCATCCGGCGAAGGTCTGAAAAATGGTTCGATTGGTAAGGGGGAGGAGCAGCCGACGCCGAAAAGGAACATTTTCGCGTCGTCCCGCTACATATTGGCTCCAAAAGTTTCGATTTTGTACAAAATCGATTGAACTGCCTGGAGTTGTAGAAAACCTGTGGCATGGCGGGAGGCAATATTGAAATATCTACTTTGGCAGGTGTTGGTATTCGCTCGATTTTTATATTGACCAGTCAAAAGCTAATTGGGCTGCCATGGGTTTGTACTTTATTCCATGATTATGTGATTTTATGCTATCAGTGGGGAAGTTGCAAACCAACGCTTCGACAACGGTTCTTCTGTTCTCAATGTTACCTCCATTATGATAAAAATGATCTTTGGTAACAATGTTAAACTTGCTCCAAAACTTATTTATCATTTCATTTTCCCTCCAATCGTTGTGATGCCAGGTTGAGAGAATGAACTTTGCCTTTGTTTCTGAGAGCAAAGTGAACAGGCACTCTTCATCCTGCTCTGTCCAGCCATTAAAATAATCAACATGTCTGCCAAAATAGGGCGGGTCACAGTAGATAATATCATTCGCTGTTGCAAGTGGTATTATGTCGGAAAATGATTTGTTGTAGAAAGTCCAGTCAGGCTTGGGTTGAATAATTTGCGAAACTGCCGCAACCTGATTGGTAATTTTGGTGATATAGGCTTGTGCAAACCGGTCTGGTTTTTTACAAAAGGGAATATTCCAGTTCCCTTTGCTTCCAAATCGCATCATACCATTAAAACCTGCTCTCGAAAGGAAGATAAAATCGTAAGGTGAATATTCTCCACT
>JANRLZ010000295.1:0-8235 GCA_033762055.1 Saprospiraceae bacterium | reverse complement strand
CCGTTGAGAAAGCGACAGTCGCGCACCTCAAAATGATCGAGTCCCGACAATTTCAACAAATCGTTGTTGCCGCCCGCCGACATGTCGCGGAAGGTGCATTGCTCAAAAATGACGTGGTGGGCCGGCGTGTCGTAGCTGCCGCCATCGTCCATGTTCAGGCCGTTGCCTGTCTGGTGCTGAAAAATCAGTCCCGAAATATGCAGGTAAGCCGGTTCGATAAAATGCACGGCATTGGTACCGCCATCAAAAATCACCGGTTCGCCCGGCGCGTTTTTGATGGTAATCCATTGGTCGGGGGCGCCTTTCAGGTTTGAAATGCTCAATCCGCCCGGATAAGTCCCGGCGTGCAGCAGCAGCGTATCGCCGGGTTGGGCGACGGCGGCAGCGGCCGTCAGGTTCGGGTACGGTTGTCCGGCGCCGATGTGCAGGGTGGCGGCAGACAAATCCGCCCAAAGGGGGAGCAAAGCGAGGAACAGGCAGTGTTTTTTCATGGAAGAGCGAGTCGGTTTGGGCGCTCAAAAATAGCGATAGCCGAACGAAAGTGCCCGACGAAAATAGCGGAAAAGGGGGCGTGTCAGCAGCAGGTCGCATAATTTTTGGCGCAGATCGCCGTACATTTTCGCCGTGAATTTTGATCTCAACATGTTGAACGCTGCGATCGAGCCGCCTTCCCGGGGCGCGTTGTACCGACAGGCCGTCATCATCGGCACAGGAGTTTTTGCGGTGCTGGCTGTTTTTCAGCCATTTGGCACCTATGTTTTTAAACACGATTTAAAATACCTGATTTTGGCGGGATACGGCCTGCTGGTGCCGCTGACGGCTTTTGTGTTGCGCGAATCCGTCGCACTCTTCCGGGCCGATTATTTTGCCCCGGGGCGCTGGACGTTTCGCCGTGAATTGATTTTTTCCGGCGTATTCCTGCTTGTTTCGGTGGTGCTGAGTTATTTTTATCAACGCTTAGCCATCGGCGGAAAGTTTTCAGTTGCCGGCTTTTTCAGTTTTATTTTTTATGCCGTGCTCACGGCTATACTTCCGCTGGGATTTTTCCTCGTGTGGCGTTTTTTTGACCTCAAAAACCGGCTGGTTGTGGAGGAATTGTCGCAAAAAATGGCCCAAAAACCGGAGCCGGAAGCGGAGCAGGTCGTTTTGCAGGGCGAAAACAAACACGAAAAACTTACCCTGCTTCGACGGGAAATCCGCTACCTCCGCGCTGCCGACAATTATGTGGAAATTTTCCTGCTGAAAAACGGACAAACGCAACGCCACATGCTTCGGGGCGCCTTGAGCCATATTTTGCAGCAACTCGAACACGCAGGCGCGTTCCGGCAGGTACACCGCTCCTATGTGGTCAATTTCGATCACGCCCTGCGACTCGAAGGCAAATCGCCCGCTTATTTTTTGGTCTTTGAAAACGCGCCGGATGCCGAAGAAATCCCCGTTTCCCGGCAGGCTGTGGCGGATGTCCGCGCCCTGCTGGCTGCAAAACCGCGTTGAAATTCGCCCCAAAATCCGGCATTTCGCCCCTGCGCGCGACCGTTCGCCCCGCAATCCGCAACTTTACCCCTTTCATTTGCAGCCCATTCGTCGTCGCCGCACTTTTGCAGCAGTTGATCGCAAATCACTGTTTACCAAACATTTGTAAAAGCCGTGCGAAATAAAACGATCTTTTCTCTCTTGGTTACCGTGGCATTTTTGGCGCTGCATTTCGGGGTGCGCCAATTGCCCAAACCCGGTTCTTATCTCGAATTGGTGCTGACCCGTCATATCGGCCCTGTTCTCCTGATTGCCCTGCTGATCTGGTGGCTGCACGGACGGCGCCTGAAAGCGCTGCCTGCCGCCTGGGGCTTGCAGGGCAACGCCCTCCAGGCGTTTAAAATGGCCTTCCTTTTTTGCCTGCCCATGCTGATCGGTTACGCCACATTGGCCGGGTGGCAGGTTTCGCTGAGCTGGAGCGGCTTTTTGCTGGGATGCGTGTGGGCGGCGGTTTCCGAAGAGTTGATTTACCGGGGCTTTGTTTTTGGACAACTTTTCCGCTTTGCCGGCTGGGGTTTTCTGCCGGCAGGTTTGTTGAACGCGCTTGTTTTTGGCTCGGCGCACCTGTATCAGGCAGGCGACTGGGGAAGCGCCATCGGCATTTTTGCCATAACGGCCATGGGCGGACTGTGGTTTGCCTGGCTGTACATCGAATGGGGAAACAACCTGTACGTCCCCATGGCCATGCACTTTTTTATGAACCTGTGGTGGACCGCCTTCGACGCCGGTCCTGACGCTGCGGGCGGCTGGGCGGCCAATCTGTTTCGCGCGGCCACGGTGGCCATCAGCATCATCTGGACGATTCGGATGAAACGGCAGCGCAATGAAAGTCTTGAAATCACCCGGAACCGCTGGTTCTGACAAACGAAATTGCCATGTCAATCTTTCCAAAAATGGCCTTTCCGCTGCTGGCCTATTCCGCCACCTATGCCACCATTTGGCTGCACGAACTCGGACATGCGCTGGTGTTCCGCCACTTTGGTTGCAAACCCGATTTGTTTGATCTCTACGTACCGTTTCATTTCGGCGCCGCGAGTCCCGAGCCCTTGGACGCCGCCTGTGTGGCGGCACTGAACCACCCGCAGTTGTTTTTTGCATCTATGGGCGGCATCCTCGCCAATTTGGCGCTATCGGCGGGCGGTTATTGGGCGCTGCAACAAAAAGTCGGCGGAACCTGGGTCGCCTGGTTTTTCAGTGTATTTGTTCTGGCCAACCTCACCGAAGCGGCCAGTTACCTCACCTTGAGCAACATACGGCCCATGGGCGATATGCTGGCGGTGGAGGCGTATTGTCCCGCCCTGCGACTCCCGCTGGGCTTGCTGGGGGTCGGACTGGCGCTTTGTATCCTTCATTTTTTAAAAACCGTGCCTGAAAAATGGCGCGTCGGACTGGGCATTTTTTGCGCCGTGATGGCGGCCTGCATGGTCGGAATGCGCTTTGTATTTGCCGGTTAAAACAACCCGTTTAACATGAAACATTTCATTTTTTGCTGCGTCCTGGCGGGCGCAACCCTCCCTGCTTTTGCCCAAAAAACCATCACCGGACGTGTTTCGGAAGCGCCTTCCGGCGAAGCGCTGGCTTATGTCAGTATCGGGATACCCGGCACCTCTATTGGCACCGTTTCCGGCGAGGACGGGCGGTTTACGCTGGAAATTCCCGAAAAAACGGCGTTGAGCGACCGCGATTCCATGCAGTTTTATTTGCTGGGTTACCGTCCGCAAACCATGCCCTTCGGGGCCGCTGTTTCCGGAATGCTCGACATCCGGCTGGAGCCGGGCGTTTTGCAACTCCGGGAAGTCGTGATTCGTCCCGACGAAACCCGCCTGAAAGTGTTGGGTAAAGTAAAATCAAAGTACCGCATGGTGGTGAACTATGCCCTGGAGGGCAAAATCAATCAGAACCTGGGTGCAGAAATCGGGCGGCGGTTTACGGTCAAAAAACCGACCCGTTTGGAAAGTTTTCAGTTTTTTGTTGCGGCCAACAACTTTGATACGGTGCGCTTTCGCATCAATGTGTACGACCTGCAGAAGGGCAAGCCCGGCGACAACCTCCTGCACGAACAGATCATCGTTCCGCTTGTCGGCAAAAAGACCGGCTGGGTCAAGGTGGATTTGCAGGCTTACGAGGTGTATGCCGAAGACGATCTGGTGGTGGGGGTAGAATGGATTTACGGCAGCAAAGGCGGCACGGAATTAACCATTCCGATTGCGATGCCGGCGCCCGGCAGCAAACATTTTTACAAATACGGCAGTCGCAACCGCTGGAAAGCGTTTACTGCCATGTCGGCGGCGATGACCCTGGAGGTGCGGCAGTAGCGGGGGGTACTAATGGCTCAAAAACGCCCGCCCGAACGCATCATGGAAGCCATATTCGTCTGAAATGCCGGCGCTGAGGTATTGATAGCCCTCCCCTTCAAAGAATTCGATACGCAGTCGGTGTTTGCCTTTTTCCAGTATGGTGGTTCCTTGTTTTCGGAATGCGCCATGGTCGCCATCGTTGTCAACAACCAGTTCACCGTCAATATACAGCCTGGAGCCGTCGTCGGATCGGGTGAAAAACTGGTAGGTATCGGTTTTGGGCAGTTCTATATAACCTTCCAATACCAGGGCAAAATGATCGCCGGTAAAGCCCATTTTTTCAAGGTCAATGGTATCGGTAACCCCGGTTTTTACGGGTTGAATCTGGTTAAAATCGGGGAGTTGATTCCAGTTGCCTTCGTAATAACGAAAAGTGAGTCCGGGCGTGGTTTTCCCGGTTTTTGTTGCCGGCAGGGGTTGCATTTTTCGGAACGAGCGTTCGACCACCCGGCTTGCCTTGCCGTCGGCGGTGTACGTACGAGCCTTCAACACCCCTGTTTTTTCGATGGAAACGGGCGTGGTGTACAGGGGCGATTGCAGGCTGGGGGTGCTTCCGTCGAGGGTATAGCGGATTTGATGCTCCGGGAGCTGGCTGCTTATTTTCGCCGTGGCCTTGTCTTGAAAAATCAATTTATCCACCGCAAAATGAGGGGCAGGCGGCAAGGCGAAAACGCCCCGTGCATTTGACGGGGTCTCCTCGTTCTTTTGCATTTCAAAGGCGTCGAAGAGGCGCCCTTCATGATCTATTGCTTTAAAAACCAGTGTTTTGTCGTAAATGGCAAAGGTGCAAAAATGATGGTCGTTTCTCATTTGCATACTGAACCAGGAGCGTGTCGGGTCGAAGTCTTCCAGTCCGCCGCCGGCCCCGCCAGAGTTGATGTACACCACCCCGTTTTGCTGGTTGATGGTATTTTCAAAAATTGGCCAGCTGCGTTCGTAGAGGTGGGTATGTCCGAAAAGACAAAAATCTACCTTGTAGGCTTCGTAGAGCGGGATGAGGTTGCGGGTTTGCGTCTGGTAGCTGGAGGCGCCGATAAAAGTGTTGCCATGATCGTCGGAATCGGAAGAGTATGGCGGATGGTGGTGCACGACGAATTTCCAGGTGGCTGTTGATCGGGCGAGTTCCCACTCCAGCCAATCGTATTGTTCCGATCCCTCCGACACATCCCGGTTGGAGTCAATCATAAAAAACTGGGCATTGCCGTATTTGAATGTGTAGTAATATTCCGGAGCCGGGTTCACCATGTAATCGTAGTAAAACGGGGCGTCCTGTTCATGATTGCCCAATACGCTGTACATGGGATAGCGACTCATAATGACATGGCCGTACGGAAAAAAATGTTCCGTCCAGTCGGTCTTGCGTGTACCCATATCAACCAGATCGCCGGCATTGATGATAAAGTGAGGGCGTTCGCCCCAGATTTTCCGTGCAATTTTCCCCCAGGCCCAGGGAGTGCGGTCGTTTTTCTGGGTATCGCCGACCAGGGCAAAAAAGAAGGCATCGTTGTCGTTGACCGCGGTTTTAAAGGTAAATACCTCGCTTACAATTTCCTGTCCGCCGGCCGTTATGCTGCGCACCCGATAAAGGTATTTGGTGGCGGTTTTCAAACCTTCGAGTTTTACTTCATGCAGCAGTCGGACGCCGTTCAGTGTGCTGGTCTGGTTCAGATTCGGAATCCGGGCATTGGGCAATGCTTCCCCATACTCCACGATGCTGGTGGCGGGGGCGGTGGTTTCCCAAAGGATGTAGATACCGTCTTTGGTAGCGAACTGGAGGTAGGGTTTAACCAGAAATGAATCAGGGTTTGTTTGTGCAGCGACGATTTGTGCGCCAAAAAGAAGGAAAACGAGTTGAATTTGCCGGATCATACGATGCTTGTTTCGTTGGCGGCAAATGTAGAATTCCAATATTACGGCGGGGTTAAACTATGATTTTTTTTGATTTTTGTGATTGATGTGATTATGTTTTAATGACGGCGCAGGGTAGCGAAGCCCGCCGCCTCCCCCTTTGAAGGGGGTCGGGGGGATGAATGAGCGGAGACGAAATGCCAGGCTACCCGTTTGGTCGTCAACTGAATCACCGATAAAACGAATTTCAGGGATACGCAGATTAAAGAATCTGAAGTCGGTTAATGGCGATGCTCAACTGTCGGGCGGCATAAGTAGCCCGGCATTGCGGCTCCGCGCGGTCATCCCCCCGGCCCCCGTCAAAGGGGGAGGTTGCAGGCTTCGCTTCGCTGCGCCGTGTTTTTGATGCTTGAGATTCCCTGAACATCAACTTTGGGCGAGGCGTTAAGCCGAGCCAGTCCGCCTCCCCCTTTGAAGGGGGTCGGGGGGATGAATGAGCGGAGCTGAAATGCCAGGCTACCCAAGCTGCCAAGCCAGTCAGAGAGGACGGCGTTGTTTTCCGTTCATAATCTCCCATACCTGAATCCAGATGCGTAACATTTGCGCTACTTCGTCTCTTCTTTCAAGTACCTCGAAATCAGAAAATCGAAGTACCGTAAAACCTACGGCTTCCAGATCCTTTTGCTTGCGCCGGTCTTTTTGTTGTACAATAGAAAAATCATGCGTCATGCCGTCAACCTCGATGATCAACATTAGTTCAAGACAAATGAAATCAGCGATATATCTCAGTACCGGGCGCTGCCTTAGAAAAGGATAGCCGAGATAACTTTTTTTCAACACATCATCCCAAAGCAGGATTTCTGCTTTGGTAGAACAGTTCCGCAGGTCGCGGGCAAATTGCTTCAGGTTTTTGTTGTAATGATAGTTATTGGATGGAGATGCCTTTTCCATAGTTTTCAAAATGGTGGATACAAATATAATACATCTCCCCGCTAATACATCTCCACAGCCGGCGCCACAAACAAAAACACCCCGGCCGCAAGACCGGGGCGTTGAATCCCAAAACCAAAAAAGCGAATTTCCCTCCTCCTTCATCCCTCCTCCTTCATCCCTCCTCCTTCATCCCTCATCCTTCATCCCTCCTCCTTCATCCCTCCTCCCTCCTCCTTCATCCTTATCTAAGGAACTGCCACGATCACCGGCTCCGACCAGTCGCTGGTGGCGCTGCCTGTGCCGATGGACTTGACCCGGAGTTGCATCGAGGCGCTGTGGGGCAACCCTTCGATGACGCAATATCGGCGGTTGTTGAAGGGGCCGTTTTGCCAGGTTAGACCACTATCGAGCGAATACTCAAACAAATGCGAACGAATGGCGCGCGGGAAAAAATCTTCCAGCCGGATACGCAGTTCGCCGCGGTTGCCCGTGCTTTTGGCTTGCAGGATCAGCGGCGGCGGGATACGTCCGCTCAAGCGTGCCGTTGAGGGAAGTTGTTGCGTGAAGCCGGCTTCAATAATCAATTGCCCGTCTTCCGCCGTCAGGTCTTCCACCGCATCTGCATACGCTTCGAGGGCGCGAATGAGCAGTCGTTTGGCGTAATTCTTTGCATTGATAGACGCCTTGCTGCCGCTGTTGAGGTACACCGCCAAACTGTCGGCATACCGGGCGGCGGCCTCTTTCAACTTGTCGGCGGGAAGACCGATGGTGGCGAGGGTTGGATGGTCGTCAATCGCTTTTACGACCTGGGCGGCAAAAGCGCTCAATTCTTCCTGGCGGGCGCGGCGAAATTGCAGTCGCGCAATTTTTGTGCTGAACATTGTCAAGTTTTGTGTTTTACCTGCTGGTTTTCCCGGCGTCCCGTTCCAACCAACAAGCGGGTTAATGTTTGGCGGGCCCTGCGCAGAACCCTGATATCCTCGTCCGGACAACAGGGCAAATGTGTTAACCAAAACCTGTAAAAAGCAATAGGCACCCCCCGACTTTAACGCCAAAGGGCGTTTTTCTTAACAAATTTCCAATTTTTCGTGTCAAATTTTGCCTCAAATGTTAAGGAATTTTAACACTTACATAGTAATTTTAACAAATTTATCTTCCTTGTATCGGCGTTTCTGCTGGCCTGCGTCCCCCTGTTTTTCCCTTCCGAATCCATCTTGCATTTTTTTTTGAAAGGTTTGAATCCGGCTACCACGCTGGTTTGAATTGTTCCGCTTTATGGAATTCAAACCGGTAAAATCGCCCCGAAATCGTGTTGCTATCGTGCATTGTGTGGTGATTTTTTGCGAGTTTGCTGTTGTAATCGCGAATTGCGTGGTAATTTTTTGCGGATTTGCTGTTGCAATCGTGCATTGTGTGGTGATTTTTTCCGGATTTGCTGTTGCAATCGTGCATTGTGTGGTAATTTTTTCCGGATTTGCTGTTGCAATGGTGAATTGCGTGGTGATTTTTTGCGAGAAAAACGTCTGAACTGTGATTTTTTTGATTGTTGTGATTGATGTGATTG
>JANRLZ010000294.1:0-25738 GCA_033762055.1 Saprospiraceae bacterium | reverse complement strand
CTCCACAAAACATCATTGGAACGATACAGACAAATAATGACAGCGTAGAATTAAAAGGGAAAATCATTGTCCAAAAACTTGGTGTGGAGCGTATCAATAACGGTTCAATTGAGAAATTTACTGATGAGGTGACCATAGTATTTGACAAGGACGCGGTCGAGTCTCTTTTCCCGGATGGAATATGTAATCTTGTCCTCAAGCCCAACCTTTTTTCAACGATCGAATGGGAGAGTTCCTCCAATGAGTTATCCGGTTCGGAAGCAGAGACAAAAGACCAGCCTGCGCATGTCATCCTTTCAAAGATTGTTACCTTTATTAATGAAGATGGGGTGGAGGAGGAAATCGAGGTGTATTTTTTGCCTGGCAAAAGAAAGGAATGCACTTTCCCTTTGTTTGTAAAAGAAGCTAAAGATGGGGATTGGCACTTTTTGCATAACCTTCATAAAACCAACGCCGGCATAGACCCTATCCTAAAAAAAGATGAAAAACTCCAAGTCAGGCTTGTCAAAGGGAAAGAGTTGGTAAATGAGGTGGAGCGCTTTATAAAGCGATATAAAAAAGAGCACCCAACTACCGACGATGAGGCTCCGGAGTATGTTAGTGAATTAATAAGTGCCTTGAAAAAGGAAGAAAACGTAGCTAATTATATCAAGAATGCTTATGGCATTACTAAGTACGACAAGGATAAATCAGAGTTTTTCGAGATTACTGCGGATAAAATTGATACAAAATTGAAAACATTGATTCTGGTGCCGGGTACCTTTAAAAAAAGTATTGAAGGCATCAGGTTTATTGACGGTTCGGTTAAATGGGAAGGATCTTTTAAATATTTGATGGGCAGATATAAAAGAAAACGTCAAAATTGGTTTGATTTCTTATTAACCAAAGGCGTCTCGGAATATGAACAAATTATCTCCCTGGAGCATGATTCGACTATAGATTCCCTGGAAGACAATATCAATTATTTTATTCATCATCTGGGTATTGGCACGCTCAAATTTGATAAACCTACCGCAATCTTATCAGCAAGCAGGGGCGGTTTTTTGGCAAAAAAGCTGGCCTTGATTGGAGATGGGCAAGACTCCAAGTTCTCTCCACCTCCCTTGAATTTAAACATTGAAAAAATAATCACGGTAGCAAATGGCACCTCCGGCTACCTTGATTCGGCTAAACCTGATGTACTTAAACAGAGATTGAGTTTCTTTTTGGGTATCATGGGCTTTGCTAAATTTGGTTTTGAGGGTCAGTTTTTATGGTTACATTCTTTAATGCCGAGCCATCTAATGCAATTGCCTGGTTTGGCATCTCAAAGCAAGCGCTCACAAGATGTTAAGGCAATTAATGAAGACTCAGAAACCATTTCCGGGTTGTGGTGCCTGCCCCTTGCCTATAAGAAATACCCTTTCAAGATTTCTCTTCTGGAAGATATATTATTCATTAGGATTGCAGATTTTCTTGGTCCTGAAAACGATTTGGTACTCTCCTTTGATTCTCAAAAAAACTATAGGCCCGGGAATCTCGCAAAAGAATTTGGCATTTTTGAAGGCAAAGCCATTCATGGTGATGGGCTCGATAATGAGGAGGCTAAGCAGCGAATCATAGATTTTCTTAATGCTAAACTTCTTGACACCACTTTAACCCAACCATCTGAACCAATTTTACCATAGATTTCTTGAAAGATTGGTTTGTAAAGAATTAAGCGGCGATTTACCAAACTTGTATAGGTTCTTGATTCCCGGATGATTTAGTGATGTCCGCCAACATGCCGGACATCACTAAATCATCTATTTACCGCCCGCCAACTGTCCTACCCCCCCGCCAACCGGCGCCATTTTAAAGTAGAGATTCGGATTTACCTCCCTCCACCCAGGGCGCAGCGCTGCGTTTTTTGCCGCTGAGTATCAGGTACATGGCGGGGATAACAAACAGGGTAAGTACCAACGAAAACATCAGACCACCTACCACCACAACCCCCAAACCGATACGGCTGGTGCTGGCCGCACCCAGCGAAAGCGCAATGGGCAAGGCGCCCAGCGCAGTGGCGAGCGAAGTCATCAGAATCGGGCGAAGACGGGCCTGGGCGGCTTCCCAGACGGCCTGGCGTTTGGGCATGCCGGCATCGCGCTTCTGGTTGGCAAATTCCACAATCAGAATCCCGTTTTTCGTCACCAACCCGATGAGCATGATCATACCGATCTGGGAGAAAATGTTGAAGGTGTTGCCGGTGAGCGAAAGACTCAGGTAAGCGCCTGCAATGGCCAAGGGTACCGTGAGCATGATAATGAACGGATCGCGGAAACTTTCAAACTGGGCAGCCAGGATCAGGTAGATCAGCACAAGCGCCAGCACAAAAGCAAAGGAGGTATTCCCGCTGCTCTCGCGGAAGTCGCGCGAAGGGCCGCTGAGGTCGGTGACAAAAGATTCGTCGAGTACCTTGGCGGCAATGCGATCCATGGATTCGAGGCCCTCCCCCAGCGTTTTTCCGGGGGCCGGCGCCGCGCTGATGGTGGCCGATTTGTAGCGGTTGTGGTGATACAATTGCGGCGGACTGCTGGTTTCCTCAAAACGAACGATGTTGTCGAGCTGCACCATTTCGCCCCGGTTGTTGCGGACATACAGCGAAGCAAGATCGAGCGGTTCGTCGCGGTTGGCGCGATCCACCTGACCGATGACCTGGTACTGACGGCCGTTTTGGACGAAATAGCCGAACCGCCGTCCGGAAAGCGCCAGTTGTACGGTTTGGCTGACATCCAGTACGCTCACGCCGAGTTCGGCGGCTTTCAGGCGATCTATGGTGACTTGTAATTCGGGTTTATTGAATTTTAAATTCACATCCACGTTGGCAAACGTGGGGTCTTTGCGGGCTTCATCGAGAAATTTGGGCACCACTTCCTTCAATTTTTCAAAATCGAGGGTTTGTATCACAAACTGAACCGGCAATCCCCGCCCGAAACCAATGGTTATGGTTTCTTCCTGATTGGGAAACATGCGCGCCTCAGGCATTTTGCGCGTCATGGCCAGCAACTGGTTGTAAATTTCCATCTGGCTGCGCTCGCGCTCGCGCGGGTCGGTGAGCAGCAGGCTCACAAAGCCCGAGTTGGTGGCGGCGCTGCCGAATCCCGGCGCAGTAATCCCGAATACCATGCTTTTTTCGGGAATGGAATCCATGATGGATTGGGCGAGTTTGTAAACAATACCCTCCATTTGGTCGTAATCCGTCCCCTCCGGCGCGGTAATATTGGTACGGATGATACTGCGGTCTTCCAGCGGGGCCAGTTCGCTTTTTACTGTTCCCTGAAAATACCAGATCATACCAAAACAGGCGACGAGAATGATCAGACTGGCCCATCGAAAACGCATGAATGATCGCAGTGAATTACCATACACACGTTCCATACCTTTGAAAAACGGTTCGGTCGCGTGGTAAAACCAGCCGTGCGTGGTGGTATTGCCGCCCAACTTTACATTCAAAACGGGGGTCAGGGTAAGCGAAACAAACGCCGAGATCAGTACGGCGCCGGCCACCACAATACCAAATTCGCGGAACAATCGGCCCGTAAAGCCTTGCAGGAAAATCACCGGGATGAACACCACCGCCAACGTAATGGAAGTACTGATGACGGCAAAGAAAATTTCCCTGGTGCCTTCCCGGGCGGCGGCCCATTTGTCCATGCCCGCTTCCCGTTTTTTGAAAATATTTTCCGTTACCACAATCCCGTCGTCCACCACCAAACCCGTGGCAAGTACGATGGCCAGCAAGGTTAACACATTGATACTAAATCCAAACAGCCACATTAAAAAGAAAGCGCCGATGAGCGAAACGGGAATGTCAATAAGCGGGCGCAGGGCGATGATCCAGTTGCGGAAAAACAGGTAAATAATGAGTACTACCAGTCCGATGGCGATAAAAAGCGTTTCTGTTACTTCATTGACGGCACGGCGAACAAACCGGCTTTTATCAATGCCAATGCTCATCACAATATCGGGCGGCAGGTCTTTCTGGATTTGCGCATAGCGGCGGTAAAACTCGTCGGTTATTTCCACCCAGTTGCTGCCGGGCTGGGGAATGACGGCGAGCGAAACGCCTTGCACCAGGTTGCGCCGGGCGCCGGTTTCTTCGTTCTCCGGTCCCAGCACGGCTTCGCCGATGTCTTTAAATCGAATGGTGCTGCTGCCGGTTTGCCGGATGATCATATTGTTGAACTCTTCTTCGGTACGCAGCCGGCCGAAGGTTTTGACCGTCATTTCGGTGGCGTCGCCGCGCACTTTCCCGCCCGGAAGTTCGACGTTTTCGCGATTGAGCGCGGTCAGGACATCCTGCGCCGTCAGTCCGTATGAAGCCATTTTGGCGGGGTCCATCCACAAACGCATGGCCGGCAATTTGGAGCCAAAAACATTGACCGCCGAAACGCCCGGAATCGTTTGAATTTTCTCCCGGATCACGTTTTCGGCATAGTCCGACAATTCCATGATGCTGCGCGTACTGCTCTGGATGGGCACGAAGAGGATCGGATCGCCGCTGGCGTCTGCTTTGGTAACTACGGGAGGGGCGTCTATGTCTTGCGGGAGGTTGCGCTGAGCCTGACTAACCTTGTCGCGCACGTCGTTGGCGGCCTGTTCGAGGTCAATACCGAGGTCGAATTCGACGGTGATGTTGCTGTTTCCCAGCGCCGAGGAGCTCGAGATGGTACGAATGCCTGAAATACCGTTGATGGCCCGTTCGAGGGGTTCGGTAACCTGGTTTTCAATGACTTCCGCGCTGGCGCCGGTGTAATTGGTGCGTACCGTGATGTTGGGCGGATCAATGGCCGGGTATTCGCGGACGCCGAGGAAGGTGTAGCCCACGGCGCCAAAAAAAACGATGAGGATACTCATCACGGTGGCAAACACAGGGCGGCGGAGGGAAAGATCGGGTAGGTTCATGCGTTGTGGCTCAACATTCGAAGTTGTTTTTTTGAGGTGTCTTCCGGGACCAAAAGGAATAAACGCCTGCCGGTGTATTAGGTTGGCAGAATTGGACAGAATGTGGTTTTATTCGTTTTTTCGACCATTCCGATCCGTAGGCCTGCGCTTATCTTGGTCTGCTCTTCAAATCCATATTTACAATCATGGCGGCCGAGAGAAAGAACAGCGACCCGATTTTATCCGTTTCGATAAAATCATTCATCAGCATCAAAATATTGGTCAAAACAAAACACAGCAACGCTGCCAGCAACATCCCGCGCCCCGGTTGTCGGCCCATGCGATGAAAAACGATTTCTCCTTTCAGCATGACCACTACACAAAACAAGAGAAAAAAGAACAGTCCGGGCAAACCCTGCTCCACCGCCACCATTAAAAAGTAATTGTGCGTACTCGAACGTTCGGGGTTGTCGCTCACGTAGGTGCGGAAACTGGACACCGTGTAGTTTTTGTAAAAAGTATAAAAAGTAGCCGGCCCGTATCCGAGGAAAGGGCGCTCCTGCATCATATAGGAAGCCGCCACCCAGCGATACACACGCTCCATGGTGGAAATATCTTCCAGTTTGGTGGTGGCCTCCAAAAGGCGGTCAAAACGCTGGTGCGAAATAGTTTTTTCATATTCCGGGGCAAACATCAGCCAGTTGTCGCGAGTGCCGAGAAAAGATATAAACAACGCAATCAGCAGGGCCGCCGCCACCAGCATGGCTTTCATCAGTCGCCAGCGAACCACCCAGTAGGCGCCCACAGCCAGTACCAGCGCCCCGTATGCGGCGCGGGTGTAGGCAAAATTAATGCCGATCAGCAAGATGAGGATGCCCGCTACCAGCAAAAGCCAGGGAAGTGAAAACCACCGGTACCAATAGGTGGCATACCAAAGAAACGGCAAAAAGATAGCCAGCAAACAGGCGTACATCACGTGGTTGCGAAAAAACGGCTCAAGACAACCATTGATGGTTTCAAAAGAAAAACTGTAGGCTGCATGCCGAACAATCACCGAAATTACTGCCAGTCCGAGCGGTACAAAAAACCACCAGAGCAGGGTTTTATAATCGCGTTCGGTTTGCAAAAAACGGCCCGCCCAAAAGTAAAAAACGGCCACATACCAACCTTTTGCCAGCAACGATTTGAATGAAATGAGCAAATGTTGCGAAGTAGCTACCGTCAGGGTCAGCCAGAACAAGTGGGCCAGCAGGGCCAGTGTGACCGGGTGCCGGAAAAAACGCACATCTACCTCCCGCCAGTTTTGAACCAGCCATGCCACTCCGGCCAGGGTGAGCACCCACATCAGCGGCTCGGAAGGCAAATCGGTGGCCAGTCCGCCCGGCAGCGATACTTCCGTCGAGATCGGAATACTGGCCAGCATGAGAAAAAACACTTTTCGGATGTCCACCACCGCCAGCCATAGTACGCCCAGTGCGGCCGGGCTCATTGCCAGCCACCACATTTCCGTTGCAATACCCGCCAGGATGGCTACCAGGCTCAGTCCGATAAAGCCGGCGGCCAGGGCGCCCTGCGGATGCGCTTTCGGGATGGCGAATAAGGAAAAGTGTTTCAAAATACCAGGATATTGTGGTTCGCAGGATAGCGGTTGTCTCACAGGTTGTAGTTTGGACTGGATTGACAAGATTTACAGGATAATTACCCTGAAAAAAGCAAAAACACCTGTAAACGCTTGTCAATCTGGTCTAAAAACATAATCTGTGAGGCGAGGTCCAAACAGGGTTATGCCAGGTCGCTCAGTTTCACATCGCGGTACGCATCAGCCAAAAAGGCGGCAAAAAGGGTAAACAAAAAGGCGGCCGTTACTGCGCCGATTACGATCATGCCGCGCCTGGGCCGACTTTTCATGAAAGGCGCTTCGGCAATTTCCACCAGTTGAATGGCCGGAATATTGGTATTGTACGCCGCCAGTATCTGGTTGTAGCGTTCGAGGTCGAAGCTGAGTTGTTTGCGGGCCTGGTTATGCAGGTCGTTGGCAACGGCCACTTCGGTGATGCCTTCATTAAAATCGCGGATCGTGAGCGAGCCGCCGGCGGGTTGCGAGGCACGGAGCATATTGCGCAAGTTTTCGGCGCCGCGCAGGTTGGCCTTGATGTATTCGACCGTATCGAGGGGGATAAGGGGGTTATTTTGTAATACTTCGAGTCGGGCGCGGTTGCGTGCAATATCTGCTTCGGCGCGGGTGAGTTGCTCGGAGAGTTGTTTGCCCTGTTCGCCGCCGTTAAAAATCCGGTAATAACTCTGTATGGTGCGCACGCTGTCGCCCAGCCGATCCAGTTCCTGTACCTTGCGTTTGATGTTGGCGTCGTACGAGTTCAAGAGTTTGGAAAGGCTGTTTTTAGTAAGCCGCTGGGCGATTTCATCTATTTTATTGCGGGCCTCATTGGCCATTTCGGCGGCCATTTGCGGGTCGGTGTCTTCCACCGTCAGTTCGATGGCATCGTTTTTGTTTTTCTGCACCACATACAAATCGCGGAATTTGAGCCTTGCCCAGTGCCGGCCTTCTTTCCCCGTGGAGTCAATGTCGTAATGTTTGAACAGCTCGAAACGCTGGATCATGTGATCTGCCAGTTCATTGGCGGCTGCGATTTCCAGCAGGCGATCCACATCCTTGTCGGTACCAAAATACTCGGTTGCACGGCTCATGCCGCCAAAAATCAGTTCGGGCTTGGTCAGGTCCTGGTTTGAGGGGTAAAAGATAGTGGTAGCTTTGTAATAATTATCCAGGGTAAGGGAAAAGCCGACACTGCCGATCAGGGCGATGATACATACGTTTCGTAGGGCTTTTCTCCATCGGTAAATGGTACCCAAAACGCCGAGGAGATTGTCGCGGTTGCTCATAGTGAAGGTAAAAACCGGTTTTTTAAAAAGGGGAATGTTTTTTGGAAATCCAAAAGGTATGGAACGCGTTGGATTTTTGGAAATAAAATGGCGGCGCAAAAGTAGAAAAACTGGCTGCCAAAAATTGAAATGGAAATTCTCGGTTTCGAGGCAACCCTTTTCAGCAAGCCTGCGTCATCGCCCCACTCATAATCCTTAGGTAAACGCCTGCATCAACCGTTGAGGTTGGAAAACGAAGGTTTTGAGCTCCAACGGTTGATGCAGACACTTGCCGACACCGGGCGCCAACCCCGGTTTCCGAATCATTTTTTCGGTTTTAAGACTTATAAAACCATCCTGCTTTTTTGAAAATGACGCAAAAGAAAGGCCTGCAAGTGGCCATTGCCCTGCTTTCCCTGTGTGCGCTGTACGCATTCGCTTACCCTGAAAAGGTACGCGAAAATGTGCTGACGCTCTTTCTACCCGCCGGCAACCGTCCGCTTGCCCCCGAGCACCCGGTAGCTGCAGCCGAAAACCCTGCCCCTGAAACAGCGTTTGAAATGCCACAGGATACTTTTGAGCCGTTGACCGAGCGTTACGACGACTTTCTGAATTCAGGCAATCCCAACCCGATAGACTTGCGCGACCCCGGCGTTATCGAACGGCAGGTGGAATACGATCCGGTGACCAATTCCTACATCGTGACCGAACGCATCGGCGAGGAATTTTACCGCGCTCCGACCTACATGACCTTTGAAGAATATGTGCGCTGGCGCGATGAACAACAACAACAGGCCTATTTCGACCGCCTGCAAGGAGTGAGCTCCGCCGACGGCCGCAGCGCCGACGGTACGGTGGATCCGGTTTCCAAATTCAATTTCAAAACCTCGCTGATTGACCGCCTGTTCGGCGGCACCAATGTAGATATCAAACCGCAGGGCAACATCAACCTGACTTTCGGCTACGACTGGCAAAAAATCCAGAACCCCGTCCTGACCCTCCGCCAGCAACGCAACGGCAACTTCGATTTTGACATGGACATCAACATGAGCGCCCAGGGCAAAATCGGGGAAAAATTAAACCTCAATTTCAATTACAACACCCAGGCCACGTTCGATTTCGACAACCAGATGAAGATCAATTATGATACGAAAGGGTTTTCGGAAGACGAGATCATTCAAAACGTGGAGGCCGGCAACGTGTCCATGCCGCTGCGCTCCAACCTTATCAAAGGGGTACAAAACCTGTTTGGTATCAAAACCGAAATGAAATTCGGCCACCTGCGCACCACCATTGTGGCCGCCCAGCAACGCAGCCGCCAGCAAAGCATCAAACTCCAGGGCGGTTCGCAGGTACAGAATTTTGAAAAACCGATTGACGAATACGACGAAAACCGCCACTTCTTCGTGAGCCACTGGAACCGCAACGAGTTCGAACCGGCCATGAAATGCCTGCCGGTGCCGCAGTCGCTGTTCAATATCACCCGCATGGAGGTGTGGATCACCAACGATAAACAGGAATTCCAAAACACCCGCGACATCGTGCCGCTCGCCGAACTGGCCGAGCCCGACTCCTGCAAGGACGTCTGGAAACTAACCAACCCGCCCGCCAAGGATATCAAAGGCGTTGCCCTGCCGGCCAACCAGAACAACGGATTGTATGGCAAAATTCTGGAAGAAATTCAGTTAGATGAAACCATGCGTTACAGCGACCGTGTCGTCAGCAAACTGACCGGCCCGGGTTTCAACAACCTCAAACAGATCGTTGATTTTGAAAAGGTAAACGCCCGTTTGTTATCGCCCCAGGAATTTACCTACCACGACCAGTTGGGCTTCCTCAGCATCAACCTCAACGTGCAACCCGATCAGGTGGTGGGTATCGCCCTGGAATACACGTACAACGGCCAGCCGTATAAAATCGGGGAGTTTTCGAGCGATGTCCCCAAGAAAAGTTCGATAGACACCCTGAAAACCAATGTGTTGTTCCTTAAAATGCTGAAAAGCACCACAGCCAACGTCAGGTTTCCGATTTGGGACCTGATGATGAAAAACGTGTACGCTGTGGGTACGGCCAACGTGGATCCGCAGGAATTCCGTTTCGATATATTTTACGAAGATCCGGGCAAAGGACAAAAACGTTTTCTCGACGGCGATATCGTGCCGCCTTCCTTGCGCGCCCGCCCGCTGTTGCAGGTGTTCAACCTCGACAACCTGAACCTGCAGGGCGACCCCGGCGCCGACGGCATATTCGATTTTGTACCCGGCATTACCATCAACCTCCGATCAGGGCGGATCATGTTCCCGGTACTCGAACCTTTCGGCAGCGACCTGCTGGAAAAAATCGAGGAAGCCAACGGACAGCCGCTGACACAGGCCGAGATTACCAACTTAAGAAGCAAACTCATTTACCAGCAGTTGTACGACAGTACCACCTTCGTGGCGCGCGAGTTCCAGCAACTCAACCGCTTTATGTTGCGGGGTTCGTACAAATCGAGTACCTCTTCCGAAATATCGCTCGGTACTTTCAACCTGCCGCCCGGTTCGGTGCGGGTGACGGCCGGCGGGGCGCAGCTCCGCGAGGGCGTGGACTATACGATTGATTATAACATCGGTAAAGTCAGGATCATCAACGACGCCATTTTGCAGTCGGGCCAGAATGTGAACGTGTCTTTTGAAGACAACACCTTTTTTGGTTTTCAGGCCCGGAGCATGATCGGGGCGCGGTTTGACTATGCATTCAGCAAGGATTTTAATGTGGGCGCCACGTTTATGAACCTGTTTGAACGCCCTTTGACCCAAAAAGTAAACTTTGGCGACGACCCCATCAACAACAAGGTGTATGGTTTTGATATCGGCATTTCAAAAGACGCACCCTGGCTGACCAAACTGATTGACAAACTTCCGCTCATTGAAACCAAAGAGGCATCCAGCATTTCGGCGCAAGCCGAGGTAGCGGTATTGCAGCCGGGCCACAACCGCGCCATCAACCAGGGCGGCGACAAGGGCGGCACGGTATATCTCGATGATTTTGAAGGAAGTACGGCTAATATTCCACTAACCAACCAGTTCAACCAGTGGGTGATCGCTTCGGTACCGCAGGGTAACACCGCCCTGTTTCCGGAGTCACCGCTGACCAACACCGGACTTTCGCTGGGCGCCAACCGGGCCGGACTTTCCTGGTATATTTCCGACCCCAGCGCCCGCGACGGTATTGACGCCAACAACCCCTACACCCGCCTGATTCAGTACCAGGACATTTTTCCCAACCGGCAGCTGACCCCCTTTGAACAATCGAGTCTGCGCCCGCTTGACGTGACATTTTACCCCCGCGAGCGCGGCCCCTACAATTTTGAAGTGCCAAACGGTTATGGCGGCATTTCGCAAGGCTTTACGGTGGATGGAAAATTGCGCGAGCCGGCCACCCGCTGGGCCGGTTTTATGCGCGAACTGGTTACCAACGACTTTGAAGCCTCCAACATCGAATTCATCGAATTCTGGATGCTCAACCCCTACATGGCAAAAAACGACGGCGAAGCCGTGTCGGATGCCGGCTCGATGTATATTGACCTGGGTTCCATTTCGGAAGACGTGATGCGCGACTCGCGCCAGTTTTTTGAAAACGGCCTGCCCACCGGTACCAACAGCGTGGCCACCGACGAATCGCCCTGGGGCCGTGTGCCAATCGAAGCGCCCCTGGTCAATGCCTTCGACAACAACGAACAAAGTCGCGCCCAACAGGACGTAGGTCTGGACGGTTTGCCCAACAGTCAGGAAGCCACCTTTGGCGAGATCGGACAGTGGTTTGCTGCCATGCAAAACGAGCCGAACACGGTCATTTCACCCAATTTCAAGGCGGAAATTGCAGAAGACCCCTCCAACGACGATTTCGTTTTCTTCCGCGATGAGCGTTACAACGCTACGGCGCCCGGTTTGCTGGCACGCTACCGCAAATTCAATAACCAGGAAGGCAACTCCCCCGTCAACCAAACCACCAACCAAAACCCCTCCAGCACCAACATTCCGGATTCGGAAGACCTGAACCGCGACCGTTCGCTGAACGAAACCGAATCCTACTTCCGCTATGTCATCAACCTGAAAAAAACCACCGATGTTAACGGCGTGGAAGTGCTCGATGAAAATTCGCCCGAACTGCGCGAATATATCACGAATACGGTGACCGACCCCAGCGGTCTCATCTGGTATCGTTTCAAAATTCCGCTCGACGACGTAAATCGCGAAGAATACGGTGAAATTCAGGATTTCCGCTCCATCCGTTTTGTGCGGATGTTCTGGAAAGGTTTTACCGAACGCACGACTTTCCGCTTTGCCACCCTCGAACTGGGTCGCAACCAATGGCGTCGTTTCAAACAAGTACTTGCAGGCTGTGGCGCCGACAACGTCATTCCCGATCCCATTCCGTTCGATGTAAACGCGGTGAATATCGAGGAAAACTCGGCGCGTCAGCCATTCAACTACACCATTCCGTTCGGCATTCAGCGGGAGCAATCGGTCGGCGCATTTCCCGACATTCTGCAAAACGAGCAGTCGCTCTCCATGAACATTTGCAGCCTGAAATACTGCGATGCGCGCGCCATTTTCAAAGGCCTGAATATGGACTTGCGCCAGTACGACCGGATGAAAATGTTCGTACACGCGGAGGAAGTACAGGAACAACTCGAACCCGAAGACCTGGAAATTTTTATCCGCATGGGTTCCGACTA
The DNA here is from genome assembly GCA_033762055.1 of Saprospiraceae bacterium. Lineage (GTDB taxonomy): Bacteria > Bacteroidota > Bacteroidia > Chitinophagales > Saprospiraceae > M3007. The sequence goes on along the minus strand of JANRLZ010000294.1, from coordinate 13,236 downwards.
CTCGCGCAACTACTACGAGTACACCCTGCCGCTCGTAATGTCGGACCCGATGAACCTGAACGGCAATCCCGACAGCCGGCAGTACAAGGATGAAGTGTGGCGACCGGAAAACTCTTTTGATTTTCCGCTTGATTTGCTGGTGGATTTGAAAAAAGAACGAAACAAGGTAAGTCAGAATTTATCGGAGGAGTTTGTCATGGGCGACCCGGAAAATCCCCGCGCCAAAGTCAAAATTCTGGGCAATCCGAACCTGGGCTATGTAAAAGGCATCATGATCGGGGTGCGCAATACCGATACGGTGAATCAGGAGGCGCACTGTGTGGAAGTATGGGTAAACGAATTACGACTGAACGGCTTTAATGAAAAAGGCGGTTTTGCCGGGGTGGCGCGGGTGGATATGAAACTCGCCGACCTTGGCGCTGTCACCCTGGCGGGTAGTTACAGCGGTATCGGCTGGGGAAGTATCGAGGAAAAACTGGCGCTTCGCCAACGCGAGGAAGTGACCCAATACGACATTTCCACCAGCCTCGAACTGGGCAAACTGTTGCCGGAAAAATCAGGTGTGAAAGTGCCTTTTTACGCCCAGTATTCCAACACTACCCGTACCCCTGAATTCGACCCTTATGACCTGGATATCAAACTCAAAGACAAGGTGCGCGACGAGGTGGATCCGGTGAGAAAACGCGAAATCAAAGACCAGGCGCAGGATGTGACCATCGTGAAGGGTTACAACTTTACCAATGTACGCAAGGAGCGCCGCGGCAAACCCCGCAAAGTGCCGCTCCCCTGGAACATCGAGAATTTCAGCATTACCTATGCCTACAATGTGCAGGAAAAACGCACGCCCTTTATTTTCAGCGACCAGCAACGGCAACAAAAAGGCGGACTCGACTGGCAATACAGCACCGGAATCAAACCGATAACGCCGTTTAACAAGTTGATAAAAAAGGACAAGTACCTGAAATTCATCACCGGATTCAATTTCAATCCGCTGCCCAATACCTACGGCTTTAATTCCAACCTCGAACGCTTTGAGCAATCCACGGTATATCGTTTTGCAGGCGAAGACCCCAAACTGAACACTTACTACAACCGCCGTTTCACCTGGGAACGCAACTACGACCTTGGCTGGGATCTGACCAAAGCCCTGCGCTTCAACTTCGACGCGACGGCCCGTAGCATCATTGATGAGCCGCTGCAATACGACGAGTCTAATAACGAAGTAACCCGGGAACAACGCCGCGACAGTATCTGGACCAACCTGAAAAAACTGGGTCGCCCGAAAAATTACACCCACAATGCCAGTCTGAACTGGACCCTGCCTTTCAAGCAGATTCCGTTCCTCGATTTTATCAATATGAAAGCCTCCTACACGGCAGGCTATACCTGGACGGCCCAGTCGCTGAAATTGCAAAACCTCGACGCCGGATCGTTCCAGGCGTATGAAAATTCACGCAACCTCGGGCATACCATCCAGAACAACAACACCCGGCAGATCAACGGCGATTTCAATTTTGAAACGCTGTACAACAAGAGCAAATACTTGTCGCGCATCAACAAGCCCGGCAAAACGGGCGGTGGCGGCAGCCCTGGCAACCGAACCACGCCCCCCGGCCGCGGCGGTCGCGGCGACGATGGCATGAACCCCAATCCGGGCGGCGCTAGTCCCGGCGGCGGCGCGCCGACGCCAGCAGGCGGTGGCAAAGACAAAAGTGGCGGCGCCCCTTCGCCGACAGGCGGTGGCGGTGTAAGCGGCGGCGGTGGCAAAGACGGCAATCCGGCGCCCGACCGCAGCACGCCGCCTCCGCCTTCCGACCCGGCCAATCCGGCGCCGGGTGGTGCGCCGGGCAGCGGTGCGCCGGCCTTGCCCGGAGCGCCTCCTCCGGCCGGGGGCATTGACCCGGCTACCGGCCGACCCACCCGTACCCGCGCCAATCCTTCGGCCGATCCGGCAGCGGGGCCAGCCTCAGCCAATCCGGCCAATGCAGGTGGCAGCGATCCGGGCAAAAAGGACAAAAAAACCGGCCCGCGTCAGCCTTCGCTGGCCGAACGTATTGCACTGCGTCCGCTGATGCTGGTGCGCAAAGCGCGTTTCACGTATTCGGAAAATCGCAGCAACGTCATACCCGGGTTCACCCCCGAAACCAGGCTGATGGGTCTGAGTGAAGGTTTCGACGCGCCAGGCTGGGCATTTGTAGCAGGCTATCAGGAAGCCGACCGCGCCTACCTCGATCGCCTGGGCGCTTCCGGTCATATTACGCATCGCCCCGAACTTAACCAGCAGGTAATGCGCAATTACACGCAAAACTTCGATGCCGGCGTAACCGTGGAACCGTTTAATGAATTCCGTGTCGAACTGACTGCCAACAAGCAATACTCACGCAACAGCACCGTATTGTTCAAAGACCAGATTTTCAACCTCGACCCGAACCCCGATTCCGTGCGTTTCGAACACCGGGCTGCACGTGATCTGGGCAGCTACACGATTTCATTCCTTTCGATCAACACCCTGTTTAATAACGATATCGCGGGCTTGTTTACCCGCTTCGAATCTTACCGCCCCCTGGTATCGGAGCGACTGGCGCTGGTAAACGGACTGCCCGCCGATTCGGTACACGCCATTGACGAAGGGTATAAAAAAGGATACGGGCGGATTCACCAGGAGGTTTTGATTCCGGCATTCCTTGCGGCTTACACGGAAAAAGACCCGAACAAAGTCGGACTGGATATTTTCAAAACCATGCCGGCGCCCAACTGGAAACTGACCTACAACGGCCTGCACAAAATCGGCAAACTGGACAAACTGTTTGCCAGTATCCAGATTTCGCACGGGTACAAAAACACCCTGACGGTGAATTCTTACAACACGGATATTTTCTACAACGCCGACAATCCGTACAACACCGACGACGACAACTACCGCCTGAATTTCAACTACACAGCCCGCTACGAAATACCGCAGGTGGTGATCAACGAGCAGTTGCAACCCCTGCTCGGCGTGGACATCAAGTTGAAAAATGAAATGACTTTCAAGGCCGATTTCAAAAAATCGCGCACTTTGGCCATGTCGTTTATTGACTATCAGTTGTCGGAAACCAAAAGCAGCGGCTACACCTTTGGTTTTGGTTACCGGATCAAAAACGTCAATATTCCTTTCCTGACCGGCAAGAAAAAAGCCGACGGCAAAGCGGGCAAAGCGAAGAAAAAGAAGAGCAAAAGCAAAAAGAAAAAATCCACTACGCCGACGCCCACACCCACACCGCCCGGCACACCGGGAGGAAGTACGTCCAACGACCTGAACTTCAAGTTCGACTTCGAGGTGCGCGACGATATCACGATCGCCCACATCCTCGACAGTCCGAACCAGGCCCAGCCTACGCGTGGCGCCCGCACGGTGAGCCTCAACCCGCAGGTGGAATATGCGCTCAACAAGCGCCTCAAACTGCGCCTCTTCTGCGACTACCGCAAAACGGTGCCCAAAACCTCGCAGTCGTTCCCGATCACCACCCTGAACACAGGGATTACGGTGCAGTTTTCGTTGAATTAAGAGAGGGAAGCGGCAGGAAAAAAACAAGAGTCATCCCGGGTTTGGGGTGGCTCTTGTTTTTTCTGACTATCCGCCGTGGAATACCCATAAAGGCAGAAATGGCAAATTACCCCCCCTCTCCATTCAAAATCTTCCAAAACAATTCTTTCATCAGGTCTTCTTCCTCCACGCCGTCATTGTTGACGCCTTTGGAGCGCAGGTCATAGTCTTTTAGATGGGAAATAACCCGGGCGCACTGGGCGGCGTTGTAATGGGTGGCTGCCAGTTTGTATTCTTTTAAAAACCAGTCGGAGCGCAGATCAAGGGCTTTGAGCACTTCTGCGTCGGGCTGGCCCCGGAGCGAATGCAGCATAAACACCTTTGAAAAATAGGCGTACAAACTGGCGATGGTCACGATCAAGGGGTTCTTCTTCATGTTGGCGACAAAATGCTGCTCGATGCGCGCCACTTTTGCGCGGTCGCGGGTGGCTAATGCTTTTTGCAGTTCAAACACGTTGTACTCCTTGCTGATGCCGATATTTTCCTGCACATGCGCCACTGTGATGGCGGTTCCGGCGGGCAGATTGAGCGCCAGTTTGTCGAGTTCGTTGGCGATTTTGGCGAGGTCGGCGCCGAGGTATTCGGCCATGAGTGCGGCGGCGGCGGGTTCGATGGCCTGTTTGCGTTGTTTGCAGGTATGGGTAATCCAGTCGGCAATCTGGTTGTCGTAGAGTTTTTTGCTTTCGAACAGCGTAATTTTTTTGTTGCCGAGCGCTTTGCCGAATTTGGTTCGGGTGTCCACTTTTTTGTGTTTGTGGCAAACGACAAATACCGTGGTCGGCATGGGGTTTTCCATGTAGCCGGTCAGTTCGGTCAGCGATTTCATCTCCTGGGCTTCTCGCAGGATCACGACCTGGCGTTCGCTCATCATGGGGTAGCGGCGCAGGGTATCGAGCAGACCGAGGTGTTCGGTTTCCTTGCCGTAGAGAATGCTTTGGTTGAATCCCCGTTCGGCTTCAGACAGGGCGTTGTTTTCAACGGCTTCGGCAATCTGGTCAATAAAAAACGGCTCTTCGCCGTGCAAAAAATACACCGGGGCAAAGCGCCCGGACTGAATATCGCGGAGAATTTCTTCGTACGTCATTTCGAGTCAAATGTAGGGCTTGGCAAGGCAGACAACCGGAAAAATACAAATTTTTTGCGCCAAACGCAGGCTTTCCGCACCTTTGCCGTCATGCAACCCATCGAACGCCATACCGCCCTGATCCGCGCCGAAGCACAGCGCCTGGGATTTGAGTTCGTGGGGTTTGCCCGTGCCGAACGACTTGAGGCAGAGGCACGCAAGCTGGAAAAGTGGCTAGCTCAAAACGCCCACGGTCGCATGGCCTACATGGAAAACCATTTCGACCTGCGTACCGACCCGCGCTTGCTCGTGCCTGGCGCAAAAACCCTGATCTGCCTGACTTTCAATTATTTCAATCCGGAAAAACAAAGCGATCCGGAAGCGCCTAAAATAGCCTCTTATGCCTATGGCGAAGATTATCACCACGTACTGAAAGACAAACTCAAAGCGCTGCTGGCGTACATGCAGACCGAAATCGGGGAGGTAAACGGGCGTTGTTTTGTAGATTCGGCGCCGGTCATGGAGCGCGAATGGGCGCGTCGGGCCGGACTGGGCTGGAACGGCCGGAACACGTTGACCATTCACCCCAAACGAGGCTCCTATTTCTTTCTCGCCGAAATTATCTGCGATCTTCCCCTGCTTTACGACGACCCCATCCGCGATCATTGCGGCACCTGCCGCCGCTGCATCGAAGCCTGCCCGACCGAAGCCATCAGTCCGGAAGGTTACTTCCTCGATGCTTCGCGTTGCATTTCCTACCTGAGCATCGAATTGCGCGATGAAATTCCGCCGGCATTTACAGGCAAAATGGACAACTGGATGTTTGGCTGCGATGTGTGCCAGGAGGTCTGCCCCTGGAATCGTTTCTCCGAACGACATGCCGAACCGGCTTTCGAGCCGCACCCTGATTTGCTCGGTATGACCCGCCGCGACTGGCTGGAATTGACGGAAGAGGTATTTGGCCGGATTTTTAAAAAATCGGCGGTTAAACGCGCCAAATTCGCGGGGCTAAAGCGAAATATCAGGTTTATTGCCAACGAAAACGATTGATTTTCATGGTTTTTCACGGCAGGTATTTATCAGCGGCATAAATGCCTTGATTCCAGTCCCGCCGCCTCGGTTTACAGGATAATTACCCCAAAAAGGTAAATAACCTGTAAGAGCATGTATAGAATTTCCTGATCCAGCGAAAGCGTACAAATTTAGTCCTGGACTGCGTTGGCTTTTGCAGCGGATAGAGGAAAATCTATACATGCTCTCTAAACCTCGTATGTCCTGCCTGAAAATGGCATACTTGCCGCTTACCGCCCGATCACCAGGGCGCCAAAACGCATGGTGCGTTCATTTTCCACCCGGTAATGGTAATTACCTGCCGGCAGGCCACTCAGCGGGAGCGTGGCATTCCCTTCAAATTTTACGACCCGCAACTGCACGCCTTTGGCGTCGAACAAGCGGAAACTGTGTTGCCCCGGGCCGGAAGCACTTAATTGAAGGAGGGCGCCTTCGGCGGCCGGGTTGGGGAATACGGTAAATGTTTCCTGCGCAGACTTTTCCTCCGTTCGTTCTGCATTCGGACGCGGCGCCACCACGCCCGGAAGTTCGAGCCAGAATTGTCCGGCCGTCGTCAGGGTGTTGTTTGACGTAAAACCGAGGGTTGCGTTCAGGCCTTCCTGGAGGACATCGGCGGCATCGGCATTTTGCCAGAGCGGCCCGTGAGCGATGGCGCCACGGCGCCAGAGTTTGCACTCCGCCGCCGGTAAATCGGCGGGCATGGCCCCGATATTGCCCATCCAGATTTCCGCCGGTGCGGTAAAAGTGGCGTTTGTACCATAATTCTGCAAAATCCAGTAACCTTTTGCCGCCGCATGCACGGTATTCGGCAGGGTGTCGGGCGAAACGACGAGGCGCGAAACGACGACCTCTCCGTTTGGATACGTGCCCACCGGCGGGAAGATCAGGGTCAGTCCCGTGCCCTCGAAGCCGTAGCGTTTTTTGCCGGAGGCAATATCCAAGCGTTTGCTCACGCCTTTGCCTACCGGTGCGGTTGATTTTTCACGCCGGATGGTGGGGCCGGCCAGCGCCCCGTGGCGAACGCTCACACGGTCAAGTGCCGGTCCGGCATTTTCGTTGAACTGGTAATAACTCACCAGATTGGGCTGCTCGTCGGGTACTTTTGTCAAGTGCATGAGTTCGCGGATTTCGGCTTGTGTCAGCGCCCTGTCGAAGATGCAGACCTCGTCCATCGAGCCTTTCATGTAGCGACCGCCCCAGCCTTTGTAGTTGCCGAGGCGATTGCCGGAATCAAAATTGACCGGCGCGACATTAAATGTATGTTTTGCCGCGCGTCCGTTCAGATAAAGGGTGATCCCGGTAGGTTCCGCGACCATTGCCACATGGCTCCATACGCCTGAAGGCGCGATCAGTCCGCTGTTCCACCACCATTGTCCACCCGGCCAGTGATAACCGAGTGAGTTGTCGCCGGGTCGGAAATTAAAGCCGGCAGTTTCGCCATCGTGCATAAAAATGGCGCTGTATTCGGGTTGAATGCCGTCGGGTTTGATCCAGCACGACACCGTGAGGGTGTTGGTGCTGCGCCCCAGGGCCGGTAAAGCCACATAATCGCCCGAGTCATTGCCGCCGAGATTGACGGCGCTTCCCGGGATGGTATCGGCGCGACAACCCTCGCCCACGGTCAGGGTGAGTGATTTGGAATATTGTCCGTTCACCGTCAGGGTGGCGGTGTAAACGCCTGCCTGCCCGAACACGACTTTCGGATTGCGGATGTCGGTATCGCTCATCCATTGTGGCTGCGGACTAAACGACCAGGCCCAGTCGGCGTTTTCGTGGTTGAGTACGGAATAGTCGTCGAAATAGACCGTATCGCGTGAGCAGTTGGTTTCGAGTGCGCTCGTCATGGGCTGTACCACCACGGCGGAAGGTTCGTAAAAATCAGATTCCCACACGCCAAATCCCCAGCAGCCATTGCGGATTTTTCCGGTTTTGTAAAATGGTTTCAGGCGGTTGGTTTCGGCCGACAGGGGCAGGCCCGTGCTGAAGGGCTGCCAGTCGCTCATGGTATTATTCCGGTAAAATACTCCGCCGGCGCAACCCAGATAAATGCCGCCGTCGGTGCCGTACTGGGCCATGATATTGGTGATGCGGAGATTGTTTAGTGTGGCGGTGGTCAGGTTGATCCAGGTAGCGCCGCCGTCGGTGGTTTTGTAGATTTTTCTGCCATTGGAACCATAGGTTACCGCCGCCCACAACACGTTTTCATCTTCGGCACTGAGGGCCAGTTTGACGCGGTCATTGTTGTTGGGAAGGGGCAATGCCGTCAGTTTGGTCCAGCTTTGGCCGCCGTTGACGGTTTTCCACATTGAGTCGTCGGTGCCGTCCCATTGCGAACAATAAATCACCTGGGGGTTGGAGCGACTCACCTCGATGTCGTACACCCGGTTGTCGGCATTGCCCGGGAAGGTGTACAACGCGTTGTACGATGCGCCTCCATCGGTGCTTTTCCAGATTTTATTTTCAAAACCGATGTAAACGATGTTCCAGCAACGCGGATCCCAGGCCATTTCCGAATTGGCATAATAGGCGTAACTCTCATTGGGGAACAGACCGACGGGGAATGATTTTGCACCGTTCAGAAACCCGCCCCGTAGTTCGTGCCCGCCAATATCGGAATGGTACATGCGGCGATTCAGACCGGGATTAACATAACCGGTAGGCGATTCGGCGCCACCCATGCGGTAAAATTTCCCTTCGGGGAAACTTTCGTGCCAGGCCATGTTGCCGTTGTGGTAGCGACCGCCCACCAGCACGTCTTCATTCCAGCCGCCGTCGAAGCCCCACATGTCGGAGCCTGAAATCCCGTTCATCCGCGCCTCCATGGTTTGCCCGAAATTGCCGGAGTAATTGATACCGCCGTCGCTGGTGATCCACAAATCATTACCCAGCGCCGCCAGCGCCTGTATGTCCGGGTGGCTCCACGACAATCCGCCCACATAACCGCCGAGGCTGGTCCAGGTAGCGCCACCGTCGTTGCTCCTGAACCACGAGCAGCCACCGGCGATCAGTTGATTGTCGTTGTTGGGGTTAACGACAATGGCCATGTCATAAAATCCCTGCGTAAACCAGTCTACCCCGTTGGCGTCCATCAAATTGGTATGTGTTGGGATGGAATAAGGTTGCCCGATCGCGTTTGAAGGGTTGGTATTGCTCCAGGAAGCGCCGTTGTTGTTGCTCCTGAAAACGCCGATATAACCGCCCAGATTGCCGCCTTCGCCGCAGAGATAGGCGTAGAGTTTGGAAGGATTGGAGGGACAAACGGCGATATGCGCGCCGGTGACGCTCATGCCTGCGCCGGGTGTCCACCAGCCGGTATTGGAGTTGTTAAAAGTTGCGCCACCGTCGGTGGAAACACGAAAATCGGAGCCGGTGCCGGTTTTTCGTATGCAGAAAGCCATATTGGGGTCGCCGGGCTTGAATTTGACGGCCCAGGTTTGCTGGGTATGGATTTTCGACCAGTTGAAACCGCCATTTGAGCTGAGAATCAGTCCCTGGTCGGCGGCGGCCAGCACCACATCGGGGTTGTCGGGTTTGATGGCAATTTCGTTAACCCAGAGGTTGTTTTCGCTGTAAGTAGTGGCCCAGGTAGCGCCTCCGTCGGTGGTTTTGATGATTTTTCCGCCGGTGGCGGCATACACGGTATTCGGGTCGGTGGGGTGAATTTTTACCGCGCCAAAGGAGCCGTGGGTCACATTCAGCGTGAGCAGGGTCCAGTTCAGGCCTTTGTCGGTGGTTTTCCAGACGCCGCCGGTTTCGCCGCCGGCGTAGAGGGTGTTGGGGTCTGAAAGGGAGATGTCAATGGAATATATGTTGGTTTGCCAGGTTACTTCGGTTTGGCCGTTGGTATCGAAGGTTTGTTTGGGTCCGAGGAACGACCAGTTGCCGGCGTTGCCGCGATGCTGTGCATTGCGTCGCTGGGCCAGCAGGGTGTTTTCCTGTTCTTCCATTTCCGCTACATCGGGGATGTGCAGGGAGCCATCGGCCTGGGTGTAAGGGCGCGCCCAGTGCATCCAGTGTTTGAAATACTGGGTGTAGGCATTTTTTTCAAACGGATGTACCTCGTAATAATCGGCATACGCTTTTTGAACTGCAAATACATTTGGCGAATCTTCCGCCAGTAAACGCATCCATTCCGGGGCTGCCGGCCCCAGGTGCGGGATGGAGGGTTTTTGTTGGGCAAACAGGAGAATCGGGGAAAAGGCGAGCAGCAGTATAAGAATTTTTTTCATGCAGGAACAACGTTTGGTCGCGCAATATTCCAAAAAAACGCCGAATTTTTCGGAAGGGCTTTTGTCCGGAAAATGATGGATACCTTGTCTGTCGGAAATTATCACGGCGCTTCAAACTTGTTTTTTGATCTTTGGCCCCGGCCTTGTTTTGTCCCATAAAAAAGGGACATTTTGCTGTGAATATGTTCCCGACCTTTGCGGTACTAAAAAGCCGCTAAAACGGAACATACTATGGCAATACGGGTGGTTATTTATGAAGACAACTCCAATTTACGCGGCGCATTGGCAGCGCTGATTGGCGGCGCAGAAGGGTTCGAACTTGCCGGCGCATTTGGCGATTGCAACGATGTGGTGGCGCAGGTCGGCGCACTTAAACCCAATGTGGTTATCATGGATGTGGACATGCCGGGTACCAACGGCATTGAAGGCGTTTCACTGATGAAAAAAGCGCATCCGCAGGTGGAAGCCATGATGCTGACGGTGTTCGACGACGACGATCGGGTGTTCAATGCCGTTGTAGCAGGAGCAAGCGGCTATCTATTGAAAAAAACGCCCCCCGAACAAATTCTGCAAGCCGTGCAGGAATTGATGCAGGGAGGAGCCCCCATGTCGCCGACCATCGCGCGAAAAGTGCTGCAACTGTTTTCCGTCAAACCTGCCCAGCAGGACAGCGAACTCGACAAACTCTCGGCGCGTGAAATTGAAGTCTTGCAGTGGCTGTCTAAAGGATTTAGCCAGAAAATGGTTGCCACCGAGTTGAATATCAGCCTGGAAACCGTTCGGACGCATGTAAAGCGCATCTATGAAAAATTACATGTCCACTCCATCGCGGAGGCCATCTCCAAAACCTACCTGCGCAACCAGTAAACACCGGTTGGCCGGGCTGTTTATCCTTGCCTTTTTTTGCTTTCGGGCGGCGCCTGTCATTTGCCAGGATACCATTTTTCTGCGCCAACCCGATTTCGAACGTATTCTCCTTGATTCGAGCAATGCCGTTCAACTCGAAGACCCGGGCGGCAAATTGCGGTATCCGGCCGTCAAACAAATCCCCTTTCCTCCCCTGCGTACAGGTTCCAATATCCCGGATTTTCGCAACACGATCCGGCAATTCTGGACGCGCGCGCTCCTCAAAAATACCGGCGCCGACACCCTGCAGGTGTACCTGATGAATGAAATGCACGACGATCTCCAACTTTTCGCGGAGATGTCGGACGGAACTTTGGTTACGCAAACAGCCGGCACCAACACACCCTACCACCAATGGCCGCTAAAACGAAATAAATATACGTTTACCCTCACCCTTCCACCGGGTATCACGGCCGATTGTTGGATCCGCACCGGGTTCATATACGTGAGTTCCGATTATATTACTACACTGGTTCTCAGCCCCGACTCCTTGGCCGAAGCCGTCAGCCGACAGGAGGGGCGTTTTAACCAGCATCGCTGGATGGGCATTTCCTTTCTGGCAATTACCTTTTTCCTGCTGCTGTTTACCATATTTCAATATTTTCAGGTAAAGGAGCGGATGTACCTGTATTATAGCGGATACCTGGCCGCTACTTTTTTTTATTTTTTGCGGAAAATGGAAACCTATCCATTTTTCAGTTCTCCCTTGTCGGAATTTCCGCCACTGATTGATTACCCTGAAACGGCCAGCGCCATGCTGGTACATATCCTGTATTTTTTGTTCGTAAAGGAATTCCTCGATATTCCGCAAAAAGACCGGCTTCTCAACAAGGTACTGAATGCCCTCACCATCGGGTGTCTCGTTTATATTCTGGGCGATGCTGTGGTGATGGCCTTCACCGGCACTATGGCCTACACGGTGGTGCCCTATATGCAGTTCAGGATGCTGCTGCTCATTCCGATGATATATGCGCTGGTGCTGATTGCCGGCCGGCATTATCAGCCTTTGGGTAAATATGTAATGTGGGGGTCGGTACTGTTGCTGGTGGGTTCGGTCTTGACTTTGTTGATATCGCTGGTTCCATCTTTTGGCGAGTTATTGCCGGCGGGCGATCGTTTTGTATTTACGTATGCCGGCACTTTGCTCGAATGTCTGTTGTTTTCATTGGGTTTGGGATACAAAGGCCGGTTGGTTCTGGAAGAGCGCAACCGGCTGCAGAACGAGCTGGTGCATCAATTGGAAGAAAACCGGCAAATCGAACTGGCAGCGCGGGAAAAGATGGAAATTGAGCTGGCGAGCCGAACGGAAGAAATTCATCGAAAAAACAAAGAACTGGAAAGTTTGAAAATGGAGCAGACCAGGATGCGTATTGCCCGCGATTTGCATGATGAAATGGGAAGTACGCTGAGCAGTATTTCCATCATGGCTGAATCTGCCAAGCGTAAACTGACGGAAGATGCCGACCGGACTCAACTTGATTTTATCGGTGTAAAAACCCGCGAGGTAATGGACTCGATGAGCGATATTGTCTGGAGTGTGAATCCGGAAAATGATCGTTTCGAACAGGTGGTCGTGCGAATGGAAGAACTTACCACCACCCTGATGGTAGCCCGGGAAATCCCGTTCCACTTTGAAGCGCCTACTTCCGATGAAATGGCCCATGTGGACATACCCATGGAAAAACGCAAGGATTTTTACCTGATCTTCAAAGAAGCACTCAACAATGCCGTCAAATACGCCCAGGCTTCAAGGGTGGAAGTAAAGATCGAAGTGCCGGAAGGAAAAGTACTCCTGACGGTTCGGGACAATGGCGTGGGCTTCAATATCAATAACGTGCAACCCGGCCTGGGCGGCAATGGCCTGCGCAATATGTTCAACCGGGCCAATAACATCCAGGCCGATCTGAATATCGAAAGCGAACCGGGAAATGGCACAACGGTTCGGCTTGAAATGCCCCTTCACTGATTTTTCCGCCCCATGGCGTTGCTTGTCCCCCGGTGTGTCACACCGGGGGATTTTTTTGTCCCCCTTTTGTCCCCCGCCCCCGGGTTTCCCCCCTGCCGTGTCCCCTTTTTATTGCCTGCCGGGGGGAATAAATCACCTGTTGTTGGGATTGTACCGGCCCCTCCGACCAGGCCATCTTTGTAACATCAATTACAACAACATTCAACATCAAATTCTAAAACAATAAAACAACTTTCAATCATGAAAAACATCCTCGTTTCCCTCGCCCTCACTTTCACTTTCGGCTTCTTTTTCTCTTTCGCTGCAAGCGCTCAGATCAACCCCAAATTCCAGGTTGCTCAAGACCAGACGGATGCCCAGGGCAATTTGATGCAGGCATTCTTCCGCGATTTCAATCAGGCTCCCACCCTCGAAG
>JANRLZ010000293.1:0-9889 GCA_033762055.1 Saprospiraceae bacterium | reverse complement strand
TCGCGACCTGTTGATCAAGGGCACCGACGGTGTCATCACCCTGCCGGGTGGTTATGGTTCTATGGACGAACTTTTTGAGGCGCTTACCCTGGCACAACTTCGGCAGTATGAAAAACCGGTCGGGTTGCTCAATGTGCGCGGCTATTACGATCCGCTCATTCAAATGTTGGACAATATGGTGGCAAACGACTTTCTAAAGGAACAAAACCGGCGCCTGTGTATTACAGCCGACAATGTGCCTGAATTGATCGAACTTATGGAGCGCTATGAGCATCGTGCGCTCGACAAATGGCATTAATGAGCGGTAAAGCAATCGGCTTCAAATAAAAAAGGCGTCGTGACCCGGAAATTTTCGTGTCAAGACGCCTTTTTTCTCCTGTACGCCCGTCCCTTACATAATGTGTTTCACCCGTGGCCGGTGCGGGGTAATGTCGCCCAGCTTGGCCTTTTTCATTTCCTCGTAGGCTGTGAAGTCGCCCTCAAAGAACACTACTTCTGCATCATCTTCAAAAGAGAGAATGTGTGTAGCCAGGCGGTCGAGGAACCAGCGGTCGTGGCTGATAATCAGCACACAGCCGGCAAAGTTCTCGAGCGCTTCCTCCAGTGCGCGCAGGGTGTTTACGTCAATATCGTTCGTCGGTTCGTCGAGCAGGAGGACGTTGCCACCTTCCTTGAGCGTCATTGCAAGGTGAACGCGGTTGCGTTCGCCACCCGAGCAAACGCCGAGTTTTTTTTGCTGGTCGGCGCCGGTGAAATTGAACCGAGAGATGTAAGCCCGCGCGTTTACCGACGCATTGCCCACCTGAATCAGGTCGTTGCCATCGCTGATAATTTCGTAAATGGTTTTTTCCGGCAACAGGTTCTCGTGGCTCTGATCCACGTAGCTCATTTGCACCGAATCGCCGATGGTAACCGTACCGGCATCGGGCTTTTCCTTGCCCACCAGAATTTTAAACAAGGTGGATTTACCCACGCCATTGGGGCCGATTATACCTACAATGGCATTTTTGGGAATGCTGAATGTCAGGTTTTCGAACAGAACGCGGTCGCCAAATGCTTTGGTAACGCCATTTACTTCGATCACCTGATCGCCGAGGCGCGGGCCATTCGGTATCCAAAGTTCGAGTTTTTGTTCTTTTTCCCTGGCTTCCTCGCCGGCCATTTTTTCATAGGCGTTCAAACGGGCCTTGCCTTTGGCCTGGCGGCCTTTAGCGCCCATGCGCACCCATTCCAGTTCGCGTTCGAGTTGTTTGCGGCGCTTGTCTTCCTGTTTTTCTTCCTGTGCCAGTCGTTTGGCTTTCTGATCGAGCCAGGAGGAGTAGTTGCCCTGCCACGGAATGCCCTCGCCGCGGTCAAGTTCAAGGATCCAGCCGGCAACATTATCGAGGAAGTAACGGTCGTGCGTCACAGCGATAACGGTGCCGGGGAAGTTTTGCAGGTATTGTTCGAGCCACAACACTGATTCTGCATCCAGGTGGTTGGTCGGCTCGTCGAGCAGTAGAATGTCGGGTTGCGAAAGCAACAAACGGGCCAGTGCGACGCGACGGCGTTCCCCCCCGGAGCACACCTTGATCGGGGTATCATCGGGCGGGCAGCGCAAGGCATCCATAAAAACGCCGAGGCGGTAATCGAGTTCCCAGCCACCGAGGTGTTCGATTTGTTCGAGTACTTCGCCCTGACGTTCAATGAGTTTCATCATCTCGTCGTCGTCGGTAACGACACCGAGTTTTTCGCCGATGTCTTCATTCTCCTTAAGCAGGTCAACGATATGTTGCACGGCCTCCTCCACAATCTGCCGCACGGTTTTGGCGTCGTCGAGCGTAGGCTCCTGTTCGAGGTAACCGATTTTGTATTGTTTTTCAAACTCGATTTTGCCTTCGTAATTTTGGTCAAGACCGGCGATAATTTTCAGCAGGGTGGATTTACCCGAGCCATTGAGGCCCAGCACACCGATTTTGGCGCCGTAGAAAAAAGAGAGCCAGATATTTTTCAATACCTGTTTTTGTGGAGGGAAGGTCTTGTTGACCCCCGACATTGAGAATATTATTTTTTCAGACACGAGGAAGTAGGTTGAGATGAAGATTGGAGGGGTTGAGCGGGTTTGGGAAGTTGAGGGGGTTTAGCGGCGGGCGCAAAGGTCGTGGGAATGCGGGAGAATTCAGTGTTAGTTTTTTTCTTTTTTGGAAAAACTGGAATCTCCGACCCCCTGACTCCAGACTCAGAAAAAAAGATTTTCCGTTTCTTTACCTCTAAAATCCAACCCGTTGCAATGTTGAGAAATAGTTTGTTTGCTCTGTTCCTGTTTGGAAGCATAACTGTACATACCCAGCCTGATACGGTACATATCGGCGCATACATCAACGACGTGTATGATATTAACCTGAGTGAAAAAAGTTTTTCGGCGCAGTTTTGGGTCTGGTTCAATTACCGCGACAGCAGTCTGACGCCCTTGGAAAGCCTTGAAATTCCCAACGCCAAAGAACTGGATTATCATCTCGATTTTACCGAAGAAAAGAAGGGCATTCAATGGGCCGGTAAACGCGCAACGGCGGTTTTGAAAAAGGAATGGGACATCCGGCGTTTCCCCTTCGACACGCAGATTCTGCGTATTGAATTTGAAGAAAGCGATGCTGATTTGCAGTCGGTGGTTTACGTAGCCGATACCATTAATACCGCGCTCGATCCACATTTAAACCTGAGCAATTGGGTGATCGAAAAATTCGAAATAAACACCGGTTCGCGTGCTTACAACACGACCTACGGCGATCCGGAGCTGACGCAGGGCAGTGCGTACGCACACGCTCAACTCGATATCCACATTCGCCGAAAGTCATTCGGCCTGTTTTTTTCGCTGTTTACCGGGATGTATGTGGCGTTTTTTATCTCCTGGCTGGTCTTTTTTATCGCGCCGGTGTATGTGGATCCGCGATTTGGATTATCGGTAGGCGGATTATTTGCTTCGGTGGGCAACAAGTACATCGTGGATTCGGTGCTGCCGCAAAGCACCACGTTTACACTGGTGGACAAGTTACACATTCTCACCTACTGTTTTCTGTTGTTGTGTATCGTGTTGTCGGTTATTTCCTTGCGGCTCTGGAAGAAAGGCGAAGAGCAACGCTCGGCACGATTCGACAACCGGGCCTGGAAAATCATTTTGCTGTTGTATGCCCTGGCCAATGTCTTGCTGATCTGGGAAGCAAGTTAGCGGTGATTTGTACGATAAACATCTGTTTTCAGAGGCTTAAAACCGGTTTTATCCGCAAATCAATTTCGTTGAAGCAAAAAAAAAGTGTGACACACCACAGGAGTGTGCCACACTTTTTTATTTTTTATCTTCGAATTACTTCGTGTAGGTAAACGTAGCAATGTCGGTCGTACCGTCGTCGTACGTTACCGTGTAGGAGCCCGTCAGGGTGTTGCCCGAGATGCTGGCGCTGCCAACAAAATCGCGGCTGCCCAGGTCGGTGCCGTTGATGGTCAGTTCCGTCGCCGAAGCGGTGGAAGTAGCCGGACGGTCAATCGTAACATCAAGGCTGGAGCCAAAACCGCCGAAGTTGGTGATGGTGAGCGTCGTTTCGTTTTTCTTGGTGATAACAGCAGGCGAATTCAGGTTGTAAGTGCCTTCGTTGCCGGCGGTACCGCCCGTAACTACATCTGTACCAGTATAGGAACCAACGAATTTAGCCGACCATTCAATTTCGCAGTTGGTGCCTTCGTAGCCGTCGCCGCATTCGCAGGTGCCGTCCACGCAGGTGCCCGTGTTGCACTCTACGTCTTTGCAGTTGTCGCCGCAGGAAGTGGTGGTTACTGCAAGGAAAGCGCCGAGGATAAATGCGGGGAGGAGAAAGAGTTTTTTGTTCATGTTTTGGAACGTTAGTGAAAGGTGATGGAATGGTTGTTAATTGTTCGCCGCAAAGGTAAAAATTCAGCTCGCTTTAATATAGCAAATGAAACGTTATTACCCCATTGGCCGCATAAACGACGGTGTTTACGAATAATTGTCACTTATTAACCAGCAATTTTGCAAAAATTCTCCGGCCCGGCCCGGTGATATCCAACAGGTACCAGCCCGGTGACAGGTCTGCCGGGATGTCAATTCCCGGGGGGACTTGTTCCGGCACGAATTGCTCAATCGTTTCTTTTTGCCCCAGGGCATTCCACAGTGCTACTGTTATTTGCCCCGACGGCCAGTCTGAAGGCAAGCGAAAATCCAGCCGTGCGCCCGCCATAACCGGCTGCGGAAAAAGTGCCGGATACCTTTGATTCGCCTCCGTGATATCGCTCGAATAACTCACCATGGCGCAATCACCCACCGTACAGCCATTGGCATCCTGAACGGTTGCACAATATAACCCGGGCAACAATCCCTCGATCGTAAAGGTAGTGGCGCCATTATCCCATAAAATACTGTACGGAGGCTGGCCGCCCGATATCATCATAGTGGCACTTCCATCGGCTTGCGCAGGGCCGCTTGCGTTGCCTGCATCGGCAAATGCGAAGGGTATATCGGTCGAAGTGACCAGAATATTCGTCGTTGCAACAGCCGTGCATCCATACCCGTCGGTAACGCTCAATTGAGGCAAAACCGGTACGATAATGCCCGGTGGAATGGTTTCAAATTCAGTAATGGAAAACCAGCAGGAATCGGCGGTGGATAATAATTCCCCTTCATAGACCCATTGGTAAGCGGGGTTGAATGCTTCGGTTTGCGCTCGGAGCAAGACCGGATTGGGCTGAAAGCCGTTACAGGTAAGGGTGATTTGCGCATGAATGGCAGCAGGTACCGGCACGAGATGTTCTTCAGAAATGATTTGTCTGGAAGCCATGCAGCCGTTCCATAACGCCTCAATGGTATAAATGCCGCCGGCGGTTGCGAGCAAACAAGGGGTTGGCGTAGCTGGTATACCGTCTTTCGACCATTGAAATGTAGCGGCGGGTTCGTCCGTTGCACATAAATTTATGGCAGGCGCATTGCAGGCAATCAGGATATGGTCGGGCAAGTCTGCCAGCAGCGCAAGCGGATTCGTTTCGGTCAGGGTCAGGAAAAGCAAGGTGTCGCAAGCGTTGTTTCCGGGTATCAGCAAAGTATATGCGCCGGATTCGGAGAAACTTTGCCCGCCAAATTCAACACTTTCTCCTTCACAAATGTGGGCAGTAACGCTGCGTTCTACAAGGCCGGCCTGGGGCACGCTGACAGTGTGAATCAACAGGCATTGCCGGGCATCCACTATCGTGACAGTGTGATTGCCGGCGCTGGTGAACGTGGCGGAGGCTCCGGTTTCGCCATGATCCCAAAGGTACTGATAAGGCGGCGTTCCACCCTGCGGGTAAACAGCCGCTGCGCCGGTACCACCGCCGCAACCAACCGGCAAAATATCTTCGGCAGCAATGGCAAGCGGATCCGGTTGTCCGAGTACAACGGTGGCTGTATCCGAATGATTGGTCCCTGTTACCGTTACGGTATAAGTGCCGGCTGGCAGGTTGTTTTGTTGGTAAAAGTTGAGCGGCATGTTCGACCAGTTGTACGTCAGACCACTCTGGTCGCCCCATACGCTCAGGCGAATCAAGCCATTGTTTTCGCCATTGCAACGGGGTTGCTGCACCTGTGTTGGTATAGCCACAAACGGGGCCGCAGCAGGGCCGCCGTACGTAAAGCCTGCGATGTAATTGAGGCCGTTATTATTTTTCAACATTTCGGTTTCCGGGATAAAATCATCACCAATCGTATCTATTTCCGCCACCAGATAAACCTCCAGAAAATAGGCTTGTCCTGCCGTCAGCCCGCTGCTCAGATCCAGGTCAACCGCTTTGGAGCGATAACGGGTGGTGTAAGGTCCGGAAAGGGTGAAGTAATCCTGATCGAGATAGAGTGTTTGAAAATTACCCCCTGCCCCACCCTGTTCGTAAACACGATAGCGGAGCGCCACGGCCGACACATTGTTCTGGCAACTTTCCCAGGTGATGGCGTGTGCATTGGCGAGCGAGAGGGTACGCAAGACACCGAGGTATTGTCCGTCGAACCGAATGCCGGAAGGGCAATCGGCGATGATAAAACTGTCGGTCGTGCCATTCAACCGCAGATGCACCGAGGAGGAGCATTCGCCCACCCAGTCGAATCCGCAGGCTATAGACATTACAGGAAAAACAAGGTATGAAAAGCAGGCAAGAAGGATGATACGGCGCATGGGAAAAATCGGAGTGTGGGAAGCAAAGATACCGCAAACAGCATATTCGCTGTACTTTAGCGGCTGTATGCAACATCATACCATTTCCGTGTCTCGCACGGCACACTATTACACTTTTGGGAAGCCTGGACATCAAGTCAGGCAATGCTGGATCGTTTGTCACGGTTATGCCCAGTTGGCGGATGAATTTCTTGAAAATTTCAGGTTGCTGGAAAATGATCATACCCTCGTGATTGCACCGGAAGGTTTGAATCATTTTTACCGAAAGGGCTTCGACGGACCGGTGGGTGCAACGTGGATGACCCGTCGGCACCGGCTCGACCAGATTGCTGATTATGCCGGCTTTTTACAAAGTTTATACGACCATTATGTGCCGCAACTGGCGCCGGATGTTCGTATCATATTGCTGGGTTTTTCGCAGGGAACGGCCACGGTTTGTCGCTGGATGCTGGCGCAAAAACCCCGGTTTCACGATCTGATACTTTGGGCCGGGCTTCCTCCCGAAGATCTTGATTATGCGGCCCACAAGGATTATCTGGCGGATAAGAACCTGTACCTGCTTTATGGCACTACCGATCCATTCCTTACACCTGACCGCCTCAGCGCCGTGCAGGAGATCGAAGACAAGAACGGGATAGATTTTGGCGAGCGCAGTTTTGAAGGCGGGCACGAGATTTTACCCGATACACTCCGACAAATGCTGTTGAATTTGAACTGATTTCTACCTTCGTGCCTGTTTTGCGCAAACGGGCTTTTCCTGCCTGCTTGCAACATCATTCCGAATACACACAGATTTTATCCTAATGGACTTTAAAAAATTCCTGCCACACCTCCTTGCAGTCGCCGTACTGTTTGCAGTTTCGGTTGCATTTTTTGCCCCCAATTTTTTTGGCGGAAAGGTGCTGCCACAACCTGACAACGACAAAGCGCGGGGAATGCAAACCGAAATTCAGGATTACATCAAAAAAGAAGGCAAAGCGCCGCTTTGGACCAATTCCGCTTTTGGCGGCATGCCCGGTTACCAGATTTATTCGCCCATAGAAGGCAACCTGGCCAAACCGCTCACCAAGGCCGCTTTTTTGTGGACAGGCACTACGGGCGTCTGGGCGCAAGTGCTGGCTGCGATGTTTTTTATGTACCTGCTGGTCGTAAGTATCGGAGCCGATTGGCGTGTTGCTTTGCTGGGTGCTATGGCATATGGCATCAGCACTTACCATGTGGATATTCTGGAAGCCGGGCACTCTACCAAAATGGCGGCTCTGGCATTTGCGCCAGGATTACTGGCTGCTGTGGTCATGCTGTATAATGGCCGTTTATTGAGTGGGGGCGGATTACTGGCCTTGTTCACTTCGATGCAAATTTATGTAAATCACGTCCAAATCACGTATTATACCTTGATTTTGGCCGCTATTTACATCGTTATTCAACTTATTGAGTCGGTTCGAAACAAGGCGCTGGTACGTTGGGCAAAACCCACCGGGATTTTTATCCTTGCGCTTGTTTTGGGTTTTGCCGGCAACCTTTCGAAACTCTGGCCGACGTATGAATACGGCCAGGAAACCATCCGTGGCAAATCAGAACTGGCCGCCAACGCCGACAAAGGCGACGGCTTGAGTAAGGATTATTTATTCGGCTGGAGTTACGGGATTGGAGAGAGTATGACTTTGTTTGTACCTCATTTCGCCGGGGGGGGTACCAATGAATCATTTGATGACTCCAAATTACTCAAGGCCACCACGCGCCAGTTACCGCCGAATACAACCAAAGCGCAGATGAAGTCGCAAATTGCGCCCCTTTTTTATACCGGTGATCAGCCTTTTGTGGGCACTGCGATTTATTATGGCGCTATAGTTTGTTTTTTGTTCTTTTTAGGTGCTTATATTGTACCGGGTGCGGTGAAATGGTGGTTACTCATCGGTGGCATTTTTATGATTACACTGGCATGGGGAAAGCATTTTTTCCTTAATCATTTGCTGTATGATTACCTGCCGATGTTTAACAAATTCCGTGCGGTTTCCATGGCATTGGGGCCCGGACAATTATGCGTTGCCGCACTCGCCGCCCTGGGGGTTCAGAAGTTTATGGATGGCGATATTGCTGCGGAGAAAAAAAGTCGCGCCTTGTGGTTTGCCATCGGCGCGTCCGGCGTTCTCGCACTGCTAGCCATGGCAATAGCCAAACCTGACGGTCCCCACGACGATGCGCTGGCCCAAAACGCCCAACTGCTGAAACTGCTCAAAGAAGACCGCGGCGACATGCTCCGCGGCGATCTGATTCGTTCCCTCGGATTTGTATTTGCCGCCGCCGTATTGCTGTATCTCTATCTGCGTGGAGCGATCAAGGGCGCCATGACGGTAGGTCTGGTCGCCGCTTTGTCGCTGGCTGATGTATGGCTGGTTTGCGGTCGCACGCTGACCTCCAGCTCTTACGAACCCAAACAGGCTGCCACAGCACCTCCCAAACCGGAAGCCTTCGATTTGCGGATCAAATCGGATGTTGATCCGCACTACCGGGTACTCGATTTGTTGCGCGGCGGACTGACCGGGAATGCCACCACTTCGTATTTCCACAAAAGCCTGAGCGGTTATCACGCCGCCAAACTGCAACGTTATCAGGAAGTTATCGAAAAATACCTCGGCGCCAACGACATCGGGCAACACCTGAATATCGCAGGGATGTTGAATGCCAAGTACATTATCAATAATGACCAGAACGTACTGAACAACTCATTTGCCTGCGGCAATGTCTGGTTTGTTAAAAACTACAAAGTAGTGCCGGATGGCGACGCCGAACTGGCTGCGCTCGACAAACTTCGTCCGCTGGATACAGCCATTGTGCAAGCCGATCATGCCAAAGCCCTGGAAGGTTTGCAAATCGTACCCGACAGCGGTGTGAACTACATTCGACTCACCAAATACCATCCTGACAAGATGGAATATGAATATTCTGCCAATACTGAGCAGCTGGCGGTATTTTCTGAAATTTATTATCCCCCCTCAAAAGGTTGGAAATGCTACCTGAACGGTCAGCCTGCGCCCGATTTTATCAAGGCCAACTACCTGCTTCGCGCCATGCGTTTGCCGCCCGGCCAAAAGCAAAAAATCGAAATGCGTTTTGAACCCCGCTCGTTTTATCTGGGTGAAAAAGTGGCATATGTCGCTTCGGGTATCACGCTGTTGTTGTGCCTTGCAGCCTTGTACTTCTGGTATCGCGGAGGCGCGCGGATGAATGATGTAGCCCGGCTCAGCGATATGACACCGGCTTCAGAACGTCCAAAAACAAACGCTGAAAAGCCCGGAGGCAAGAAAAAATAAGTCATTTTCGGGGTTTTAAGGGAGTAATTTGCTTGAATGCAACAAATTTTCAACGCTTGCATTCCACGAACCAAACTTTCCCTACTTTTGCGGGCATTTTTGAAAAGCAGGCGCCGCGAAAGCATGCAATCCCTTCTCCGGAAAGCCTGTCGAAACCTAATATTGATTTAGAACAATGGCAAAACGCAAATCTGATCAGACGGAAGTCGTAGAAGTGGAACAAGTATCCGCAACGCGCAATACCGCGCCTTTCTATCAGCAGTATTTGGATCAATATCCCAATCTCTTGCTCTATGTTGTGGGCGGTCTCGCCCTGGTATTCGGCGGCTGGTGGTTATACAAGGAAATGGTGGTAAAACCCAAACAACAAGAGGCTGTTTCTGCGATGTG
>JANRLZ010000292.1:0-3090 GCA_033762055.1 Saprospiraceae bacterium | reverse complement strand
TTGCCTTTGGTTCGCTGTACGTAAAGGTGGTGTAACTGAGTCCGAAGCCAAATGGCCATTGCGGACTGTTGGCCTCGTCAATGTACTTGCTTGTCCATTTCGAATTGGGATCAAAGGGGCGGCCCGTGCTTTTGAAATTGTAATAAATGGGCAGCTGGCCTTCCGAACGCGGAAAAGTCATGGGCAATTTGCCCGAAGGATTATAGGCGCCAAACAACACATCGGCAATGGCATTGCCGGCTTCAGTGCCGAGCCACCAGGTTTCGAGAATGGCGTCTGCCTTTTCGGCAATGGCCGGGATCGCCAGCGGCCGGCCGTTCATCAGCACGACCACGACCGGTTTTCCTGTTTTGCAGAGTTCGAGTACCAACTCTTCCTGTACGCCCGGCAAACCGATGTGCGCCCGGGAAGCGGCTTCGCCACTCATCATGGCGTGTTCGCCCACCGCTACCACGATCACATCGGCTTCTCGGGCTATGCGCAGGGCTTCGTCAAAACCCTTGCGGTCGGCGCCTTCAATGTTGCAACCTTTGGCAAACTGGACATTGGTCGTTGCCCGCATACCTTCGAGCAGGCTCACGCAATCGTTGTAGTTCCCGGCTCCGTTCCAGTTGCCGATCAGTTCGGTTTTATTATCGCCCAAAGGCCCGATCAGGGCAATGCGTCCGCCCATTTTCAGGGGCAGGACGTTTTTTTCATTTTTCAATAAAACGATGGACTTGCGGGCTACTTCCCGTGCTGCATTGCGGTGTTCGGGCGACAACAAAGTGGCCTTTTCACGTTCAGTATTACAAAATTTGTAAGGGTCGTCAAACAGGCCCAGTTCAAATTTCAGTCGCAACACGCGCCGCACCGCCTCGTCAATCTGTTTGCGACTTACCTTACCTTCCAGCACCGATTGCTTCAAATATCGCTGATAAACACCGCCTTGTAAATCCATGTCCACCCCGGCATTTGCAGCCAGTTCGCCGGCTTCCTTGTCGTTGGCCGCCACGCCGTGGTTCACCATTTCGTTGATGCTGGTATAGTCGGTTACGACAAAACCCTGAAAGCCCCATTCCTTGCGTAAAATCTGGTCCAACAGGTATTTATTCCCGGTAGCCGGCACACCGTCGTAGTCGTTGAAGGAGGTCATCACGGTAGCAGCCCCGGCCTGAACGGCGGCTTCATAAGGCGGCAGATAATATTCGCGGAAGAAACGTTCGCTCATATCCACCGTATTGTAATCGCGTCCGGCGACGGGTGCGCCGTAAGCCGCAAAGTGTTTGACGCAGGCCAGCATGGCATCGGGGTCGCCCAGTTTTTTGCCCTGGAAACCGCGTGTGCGCGCTTCTGCGACGCGACAGCCAAGGTAGGTATCTTCGCCGGCGCCTTCCATCACACGGCCCCAACGCGGGTCGCGGGAAAGATCCACCATGGGCGCGAAGGTCCAGTTCAAACCCGCTGCACTGGCTTCTTTGGCAGCGATACGGGCCGATAATTCGATGGCTATTACATCCCAGCTGGCCGCCTCTCCCAGGGGAATGGGAAAGATGGTTTTGTAGCCGTGAATGACGTCGAAACCAAACAAAAGCGGGATCTTCAGGCGCGTTTCTTCCACGGCGATACGTTGCAATTCGCGAACGAACTCCGTGGTGTGGCTGTTGAAAAGATTGCCGCAGGCGCCGCTGCGAATATCATTCCGGTAGCCTTCCCGGATGGTAGGCCCGGTACTGCCCCAGTCGGTGGTGTACAGGGTGAGTTGACCGATTTTTTCTTCCAGGGTCATTTTGGCCAGCAAGGCATTCACCTTTGCATCTATGCCCGCCGAGGGGCGATAATTTTGGGCAAACAGGCTGTACGACGATAGTAACAAAAGCCCAATAATGATTTGTTTTGTCATGGTTGATTTTATATTGTAAAAACCTAGCCGCTCCCATTTCGGTCAAAAAAGCGGCTTGTCTGACCAAAATCTGCCTACTTTTTTGATTCAAAACCGCTGGCTAAGTTTTTACGTTATTTTTTCTGTGAAAACAGCCATTCCAGTACTTCCGGGTTGTAATAGGTGATGTACCAGATGTCGTGATACATCGTGGAATACTCGGTGTATTTCACTTTGCCGCCTTTTTTTTCCAGAGCATGGACGATGTTTCTAGAATAATGGGGATACACCACATCGTCGAGTGCGCCGTGGAAAACCCACAAGGGTATACTCAGAATGTTATCGGCAAATTCGGTGTCGCCGCCACCGCACAATGGCAAACCGGCAGCAAACAAATCGGGACGGCGCATGAGCAGATCAAAAGTGCCAAAACCGCCCATGCTCAGGCCGGTGATGTACACACGTTTCGGGTCAATATCGGGGTGTTCGCGCAGCATTTTTTCAACCAGTTCGAGCACCATTTTGCCGGGGAGCGTGGGCTGGGTTTTTACGAACGAAAACCCGTCTTTACTACCGCCGCCCCAGCGCTGATCGGGCGGACATTGTGGTACCAGCAGATAATGCGGGTGTTTTTCGCGTACCCATTTTTCACAGAATGCATGAACGCCGTTCCGCATGTGTTCGTGGTTGTGCGTACCACGTTCGCCCGAACCATGCAAAAAAACCACCAGCGGATAACCCGACCGGGGTTGCCCTTTTTTATCGGGTTTCATCAACTGGTAAGCGAGTTTGTTTCCTGCCTGGTCCTGGTAAATTTTTCGTTGAAAAAAGCCGTGCTGGTCGAGTGGAATTGCAGGGTTGACCATCGCTTTTTCTCCGTCGGCAAATGAAATATCCTTGTTCAGAGCGGCTTCATTTACTTTTTCCAGCCAGCCTCCGGTAAAACCTGCGCGTTTTAACCCCCTGACGATGTACGGGTTGCGTTTCATCAAATCCCACAAAAAATTACTCCGATAATTTTCTATCATCAGAACAATAGGCCCCTGGTCTATCCCCAGGTAATCCTTGTCCACCCAGAAAGGATAGCCGGGTTGCGCCTTTGGCGATTTTTCCAGTTCGGTAAAAGTCTCATTGTAACCGTCAAAAAAGCCGTATTTACCCACTGGCCAGCGTTTCCACATCGCTTCCAGCGCAGGCAGGCAGACTTCCGGAGCAAAGGGGATGGAACT
>JANRLZ010000291.1:0-5061 GCA_033762055.1 Saprospiraceae bacterium | reverse complement strand
GGAGGAATTTCTCTAAAACTACATAGTGGATACCCACTTGTTTGCATGTCATACCTCTCACCCTTCCGGTATTCCAAATCTACTACTTTTTGATGTCAATGAACTTGTTTTTCATTCGCACCGCGAACGTACGAGCGTGTCAAATGCCTGGATAGCAGTCAAAACGCGCTCATATTTTTAAAACAAAAAATAGTTTTTTCCTTCTACCTTGCTGCCCGTTTCCCGGAATACTTGCCCGTCGCCGATGAGCGGCAGGCACGATGATCCCGGAAAAATATCGCCATGTCAAAAAAACTGTTCCTTCTCGACGGTCACGCGCTCATTTACCGCGCCCATTTTGCCTTTATCGCCCGTCCGCTGATGAATTCCAAAGGCTGGAATGTGTCTGCCATTCAGGGCTTTATGCGCACCATGTGGGATTTGATGCAAAATGAAAAACCCACGCATATTGCCGTTGTGTTCGACCCCCGAGGCGGCACTTTCCGCGATGAAAAATTCCCTGAATACAAAGCCAACCGGGAAGCCCAGCCGGAGGATATCACGTTCGCCCTTCCCTGGGTAAACAAAATCGTGCAGGCCATGAACATCCCGGTCATCATTGTACCGAACTACGAGGCCGACGATGTGATCGGCACCCTGGCCAAACAAGCCGAAAAAGTGGGCTATACCACCTACATGGTGACGCCAGATAAAGACTACGGCCAGTTGGTTTCAGATCAGATATTCCTTTACAAACCAGGCAAAGGCGGCGACCCGGCCGAAATCTGGGGCGAAAAAGAAGTGTGCGAAAAATGGGGTATCCGGCGCGTGGACCAGGTGATTGACATGCTCGGCCTCATGGGCGACGCCGTAGATAACATTCCCGGCTTGCCGGGTATCGGCGAAAAAACCGCCGCCAAATTGCTCGATGAATTTGATACGGTGGAAAACCTGCTCGCCAATGCCGACAAACTCAAGGGCAAACAACAGGAAATCGTACAAACACAACACGAAAAGGCCACGCTCTCCAAATGGCTGGCGACCATTGATACCAACGCACCCGTTCAATTCGACGAACGCCAGTTCGAAATCGAACCCTTCAACCGCGAAGAACTGCTTGAAATTTTTAAAGAACTGGAGTTCAAATCACTCGCAGAAGCCATTCTGAAAAGCCCCTGGGCCGGCGGGCCGGCTGCTGCGACGAGCGCTGCTCCCGATAAAATGCCGGCGCCCAAAACACCGGCGGCAAAACCGGCCCCTAAAAGCGGATCCACCGGCGCAGGCACGCAGGGAAGCCTGTTTGGCGACGAACCGCCTGCGCAGTTGGCCGACTATCCCGAACCGCAGGAAAGCCAGTTTCACACCCGTGGTACACATACCATTCACAATACCGAACATACCTACCACCTGGCTGATACCCCCGAAAAACGCGCCGAATTGCTGGCCCTGCTGAAAAAAGCAAAAGCATTCTCCTACGACTCCGAAACCACCGCCCTCGAAGCCCCGCAAGCCGATCTGGTGGGCTTTTCTTTCGCGGTTAAAACCTTCGAAGCCTGGTACGTACCGATCCCGGCCGACCGCGCCGAAGCCCAGCAGATCGTGGATGAATTCCGGCCGGTTTTTGAAGATGAAAACATCGTGAAAATCGGGCAAAACATCAAATACGACGCCATCGTACTGAAAAATTACGACTGCGAATTGCGCGGCCCGTACTGGGATACCATGCTGGCGCACTACCTCCTCGAACCCGAACTCCGCCACAACATGAACTACATGGCGGAAACCCTGCTCAATTACAGTCCGGTAAAAATCGAGGAACTGATCGGCGGAAAAGGTAGCAAGCAAGGCAATATGCGCGACGTTCCGCTCGAAAAAATAAAGGAATATGCTGCCGAAGACGCCGACGTGACCCTGCGCCTGCGCGATGTGCTTCAGCCCAAACTCGAAGCCGGCGGCGAACAACTCGTCCGCCTGTTCGAGCAGGTGGAAACGCCCCTGGTAAAAGTGCTGGCCGACATCGAACACGCCGGGGTACGCATTGACCCCGATTTCCTGAAAGCCTATTCCGCCGAACTGGCCGTGCAAATCGTGGCGCTGGAAGATAAAATCCTGAAAGAAGCCGGTTTTAATTTCAATATTGCCAGCCCGAAACAGGTGGGTGAAGCCCTTTTCGACCAGTTGAAATTGCCGTATCCGGGCAAAAAAATGAAGTCGGGACAGTATTCCACCGATGAAGATGTGTTGTCGGAGCTGGCCCTCAACCATCCGATTTGCGCTGATATTCTGTCGCACCGCGGATTGATGAAACTAAAATCCACCTACGTGGATGCACTTCCCAACCTGGTCAATCCGCGCAGCGGCCGCGTTCATTCCTCTTTCAATCAGGCCCTGGTGGCTTCCGGCCGCCTGAGCAGCCAGAATCCCAACCTGCAAAATATCCCGATTCGCACGGCCGAAGGCCGGAAAGTGCGCGAAGCTTTTGTACCACGCGACGCCCGCCATGTTATCCTCAGCGCCGACTATTCGCAAATAGAATTGCGCCTGATTGCCGAGATCAGCGGCGACGAGGCGATGCTGGAAGCATTTCAGAAAAATCTCGACATCCACACCGCAACAGCCGCCGGCGTGTATAATGTGCCGCTCGACAAGGTGACAAGCGAGCAGCGTCGGGCAGCTAAAACCGTCAATTTCAGCATTATTTACGGCGCCGGCGCCAGCAACCTCAGCCAGCAGCTCGGCATCAAACGCACAGAAGCCAAAGAATTGATTGACAACTATTTCCGCGAATATTCCGGCTTGCGAGGCTATATGAGCAGCATCGTCGAATTTGCCCGCGCGCACGGGTATGTGGAAACGATGCTGGGGCGCCGTCGCTACCTGCGCGACATCAATTCCGGCAACGGCATGATGCGCAGCATGAGCGAACGCATCGCCATCAACACGCCCATCCAGGGCTCGGCAGCCGACCTCATCAAGGTGGCCATGATCAACATCCGCGAAGCCATGCGAGCCGGCGGTTTTAAGTCGCAAATGATCCTGCAAGTACACGACGAACTGGTCTTCGATGTGCGAAAAGACGAGTTAAACGAACTCAAACCCCTTATTTTTGAAAAAATGACCACGGCCCTGCCCAACCTCAAAGTACCGATTCTGGTCGAGATCGGCGTGGGAGAAAACTGGCTGGAAGCACACTGATCAGGTTCGTTCCGACAATTCCAGCCAGCGCATTTCCTTGACGTCGAGGTCACCCTGCAATTTTCCGAGTTCAGTGGAAAGTTTGCCGGCGTCTTCGGCGCCCAGGTCGGCCGAGTTGAATTTTTCGAGAATTTCTTTTTTGCGGCTTTCCAGGGCGGCAATTTCCTTGTCGAGCCGTTTCATTTCGTTGCGCTCGGTATTACTCAGAAAATTGCCGTTTGCCGTTATTCGGGCCTGCGTTGCCGTCGGCGTTGCACTGGAAGCGCTTGCGGTGGCTTCGCTGCGTTTCAGGGCGCGATATTCAGCGTATGTACCGTTAAAATCCTTGATTTTACCATCACCTTCAAAAACAAACAGGTGATCCACCAGCCGATCCATGAAATAACGGTCGTGCGTTACCACCACCAGACAGCCGGGAAAATCTTCCAGAAAATCTTCCAGCACTTGCAGGGTGAGCACATCGAGGTCGTTGGTTGGTTCGTCGAGAATAAGGAAGTTGGGGTTTTTCATCAGGATAGTGAGCAAGTACAGTCTCCGGCGTTCGCCGCCGCTGAGCTGACTCACATACACTTGCTGTTGCGGGCGGGAGAACAGAAAACGCTCCAGCAATTGCGCTGCCGACAGTTCCTTGCCTTTTTCCAGCGGGATGTAATCGGCAATGTCGCGCACCGCATCAATGACCCGTTTATCTTCTTTCAGTTGAATGCCTTCCTGCCGGTAGTGCCCAAAAATAACGGTATCGCCCACGACCACTTTGCCGGTATCCGGGGGCAATACTTCGGTGATAATTTGTAAAAAAGTGGATTTTCCGGAGCCGTTTTGGCCAACGATACCAACGCGTTCCTTGCGTTTGAATTTGTAGGTAAAATTATCGAGTACCCGTTTTTCGCCAAAACTTTTACTAATGTTGTGCAACTCCACGATCTTGCCACCCAACCAGTTTTCCTTGATGGAGAGGCTCATTTCGTCTTTGCTTTTTTTCAGGGAGTCGTTGGCTTCCTTGCGGTCGAAATAGGCGTCAACACGGGCTTTGGCTTTGGTGGTACGGGCCTGTGGTGAGCGGCGTACCCAGTCGAGTTCGCGTTTGAGGAGTTTGTTCTGGCGTTCGTAGGTAGTAGCTTCGTTTTCTTCACGAAGGGCCTTTTTTTCGAGGTAATCGGCATAGGAACCGGAGTAGCGACGCAACTGCCCGCCTTCCAGTTCGATGATGCTGTCGCACACATTTTCAAGAAAATAGCGGTCGTGCGTTACCATGAAAAGCGTAATACCCGGTTGTTGCAGGTACTCTTCCAGCCATTCGATCATTTCCACGTCGAGGTGGTTCGTAGGCTCGTCAAGAATGAGGAAATCGGGTTCGTCGAGCAGAATTTTGACCAGGGCAAGGCGTTTTTGTTGTCCGCCGGAGAGTGTCCCTACTTTTTGTTCAAAATTCTCCATACGAAACCGGAACAGGGTTTCTTTCACCTTGGCCTCAAACGTCCAGGCATTGTATTCATCCATGGCCGCAATGGCCTCTTGCATTTCCCCGGCGTTTTCGTGGTGGGGCAAGGCTTTTTCGTAACGTTGAACCACTTTTACGAGCGGATTGGCAGGGTCGAGTACGGCGCCAAGCACGTCCATATCCGGTGGAAACAGCGGCTCCTGATCGAGCCAGCCGATGCGAATATCTTTGCGCAGCGTAATTTTTGCCCCCTCGCCTTCGGAGCCTTCTTTCCCGGCGATAACGCGCATTAGTGTGGTTTTGCCTGTGCCGTTTTTGGCGATCAGACCAATCTTCTGCCCCTTGTCAATGTGGAGGCTGATGTTTTGAAACAGGACTTTCTCCCCGTAACTTTTGGTGACGTTCTCGAGTGTCAGGAAATTCATGTGAGGCGGAAAAGGCCGCAA
>JANRLZ010000290.1:0-10682 GCA_033762055.1 Saprospiraceae bacterium | reverse complement strand
AGCAAGGTAGAGCCATCGGAGGGGAGCGCGAAATCGAATTGTGCGCCATCCTGAATCACCGTCACAGCTGCTTCGAGCGTTTCACGGGGGGAGGAAGCGGCTTTTTTCGGAATGCCTGTGGTAGTAAAAAGTTCGAAATGAATGTGTTGTGGATTGGCGCCGATGTCTGTGAGCGTGTCTTTGACGGCAAATACCATTTCTTCGGGACCACACAGAAAATATGCATCCACCTCGGCGGGATTAAAGAAGTATTGGGCAAAACGACGGCATTTATCCGCATCAATTCTGCCTTTGAACAAATCGCTGCCCAGCGATTCGCGGCTCAGTACATGGTGGAGAGAAAAGCGATCGGGGTATCGGTTTTTAAGGTATTCGAGTTGTTCGCGAAAGATGATGTAATCGAAAGAACGATTGCCAAAAAAGAGAACGAAACGGCTTTTCGGCTCCAGTTCGAGGGTAGATCGCAGGATGCTCATAACAGGCGTAATGCCGCTGCCGGCAGCAAATGCGACGTACAGTTTGTTGTTTTGGGGAGAAAGTTCGGTATAAAAGCGGCCTTGGGGCGGCATGACTTCCAGCCAGTCGCCTTCCTTTAGTTGTTCGTTGGCCCAGGTACTGAAGACACCGCCATCAACTTTTTTTATTGCCACGCGCAGGTCGTTTTCATGTACGCCGGTGCAGATGGAGTAAGAGCGCCGCAGTGTTTCGCCCGCTATTTCAGTTTTGAGGGTAAGGTGCTGCCCTTGTTTGAACCGGAACGTATGGCGCTCATTTTCAGGCACCTCTAAAGAAATAGATACCGTATCGGGGGTTTCGCGGCGCAATTCGCGCACTTGCAGGCGGAAGAACTGGGTGGTGCTGGACATAGGTTGGGCAGTTGGAACACAAAAAGTGTACCCCGGCATTTCGAGGTACACTTTTTGGATGATGGCCGGTTGGCAAATGACAAATCGAACAGCAGCTGCCTTTACGCCATAGCGTTCACGTGGCGCATCAAACCGCTTTTAAGGTTGGCGGCTTTGTTGCTGTGGATGTTGCCGCGCTTTGCCAGGCGATCAATCATACTGACCACCTTGGGCAAAAAAGCTTCGGCAGACGATTTTTCTTTCATCTCGCGCAGATTTTTGATGGCCGTGCGGGTAGATTTTTTGTAGTAGCGGTTCTCCAAACGACGCTTTTCAGTCTGGCGGATGCGCTTCAATGCGGACTTGTGATGTGCCATATTTTACAGCAAAAGAGTGCTTTTTTATAAATTTCTGTCCATTTTCGTTTTGGGCGGGCAAAGGTAAGATTTTTGTACAGGAAAAAGAAAGGAGTCTGATATTTTTTTCAAACGATCAAACTGAGGCTGTCTAAAGTTTTTTGACGAATTGGCTTTTAATGGATTTTGAGGTGAGACAAGGCAAATTCTGCCGTTATTGTCGGACCCCAACAGGCATAAAATGCAATCGTTGAAAAAACTTTAGACAGCCTCAGTTAAATGATTTGAAAAACCGCTTGCCTGCATGGACTGAAACGGATTAAAAACTGTTTCCTACTTTTGCACTCCGAATCCTGAAGCCAACATTTTACCAATTTAAAATTTTTTATGAAACGAGTCGTCGTCACTGGCATAGGCGCCATAACGCCCATCGGCAACAACATACCTGCGTACCTGGAGGGGTTGCAGCGCGGCACTAGCGGCGCAGGCCCCATTACCCAGTTTGATGCCAGCCAGTTCAAGACCCGCTTTGCCTGCGAAGTCAAAAACTTTGTGCCTGAAGATTTTCTTGACCGCAAGGAAGTACGCCGCATTGACCGTTTTACCCAATTCGCACTTGTAACGGCTGCCGAGGCTCTCAACGATTCCGGACTTGATCTGGAAAATATCAACAAACAACGCACGGGCGTCATCTGGGCCTCCGGTATCGGTGGCTTGCATACGCTGGAAAAGGAAATTGAAGACCATGTACTGGGTAGCGGTTCGCCCCGCCACAACCCCTTTCTTATTCCAAAAATGATTACGAACATGGGGGCCGGCATGATCTCCATTCAGTATGGTTTCATGGGTATCAACTATGCCACGGTCTCCGCCTGCGCATCGTCGAGTCATGCCATCATCAACGCCGCCGATTATATCCGTCTTGGCAAGGCCGATATCATGGTAACCGGCGGCTCCGAAGCCACGATCGCCAAAACGGCGGTAGGCGGTTTCACCAACATGAAAGCCATGAGCGAACGCAATGACGATCCCGCTACCGCATCCCGGCCATACGACAAAGACCGCGACGGTTTTGTACTCGGTGAAGGTGGCGGTGCGCTGATCCTGGAAGAATATGAACACGCCAAACGCCGCGGCGCGCGTATCTACGCCGAGTACGTCGGCGGCGCCATGACCAACGATGCCTACCATATCTCTGCCCCGCACCCCGATGGTATCGGCGTTATCAATGTAATGAACCTGGTATTGGATGATGCCGGCATGACCGCAGCCGAGATTGACTATATCAACACCCACGGCACTTCTACTCCCCTGGGCGACGTGGCCGAGTTGAAAGCAATCAGTCAGGTATTTGGCGATCAGGCAGGCAAGATCAACATCTCTGCCACTAAAAGTATGACCGGGCACCTGCTGGGCGCCGCCGGCGCTGTTGAGGCCATCGCCAGCATTCTGGCCATGCACCACGGTTTCATACCGCCCACCATCAACCATTTCACCGACGACCCCGAAATTGATCCGTCTTTTAATCTTACTTTCAACGAAGCCCAACAACGCAAGGTAAATGCCGCCCTCAGCAATACCTTCGGCTTTGGCGGGCATAATGCATCCATCGTCTTCAGGAAAGTTTGAAGACTTCACCAAAGGGAGGCCAAGCGCCGTTGATGCCCGCGTGCCGGGAAGTTGACGCACAAAAGCCTGGAATTTGAGTAATCGGAATGTTATTGCTCAATTTCCAGACTTTCGTGCGACCACCTCTCTGGGAAACGATCAAAAAATAAGATCACGAAATCTTTAGCCTGAAACGGCATGTTATTTTTGATCGTTCCTTGACGACGCTGCCTCCAAAAAATTCACCCTGTGCGATTTATCCGACGTTTTTACAATTATTATTTCCATCCAGATCGGGAACTTGCCCGCCGACTTAAACAACTGGTCGGGTTCACTCCCGTCCGTTTGAATTTATTCAAACTGGCCTTTTTTCACAAAAGCACCTTCGCTTCCAAAGACTACGCCATCGCCAACAACGAACGCCTGGAATTTCTGGGCGATGCTGTTCTCAGCACCATCGTGGGGGAATATTTATTTAAAAAATACCCCAATTCCGACGAAGGTTTCCTCACTAAAATGCGCTCCAAGATTGTAAAGCGAAATTCGCTCGACGAAATTGCCGACCGCATGGGCCTTGATTTGTTCCTGGCCAACTACAACCAGACCCGGCTCTCCAAATCCATGCTCGGCAACGCGCTGGAAGCCCTGGTCGGTGCGGTTTATATCGAACAAGGCTATGAGCGCACCAAAACTTTTGTCATTCGCCGCATTTTACGCAAATACCTCGATATTCACGAACTGGAGGTGTACGACGATAATTATAAAAGTCAACTCCTCGAGTGGTGCCAGAAAAATGGCCGGCAAATCGAATACAAAGTGGTCGCAAAGTACAAAAGTGAAAAACGAGACAAATTCAAGGTCGCGGTTTTTGTTGATGGCAAAAAAGTGGGAACCGCGGATGATTTTAACAAAAAAAGCGCCGAACAACTCGCCAGCGAACGCGCCATGTCGGCACTCGGTATGATCGGTGGCAATGGCATTCCACAACCTATCCCCGAAGAAGAAGAAGACGCATAGCCAAAACAGGATGAATCTATAGCGTTCCCCGTAACAACGGCAAAAACTTCGGTCGCCATTGCCGTCGGAGTACTTAAAAGGATGATTTATGGAAGACATCTTGAAAAGGGTGCACGCCTTGCTGGAATCGGTGACCGACCCGGAGGTGCCGGTGCTGACAGTAACCGATCTGGGGATCATACGAAACGTTCGGTTAAATCCCGACGGCGCCGTAGTGGTCGTCATCACGCCGACTTACAGTGGCTGTCCGGCAATGGGAGTCATCGAAGTCAACATCCGGGCGGCTTTGCAGGAAGGAGGTTTCGATCATGTGCAGGTGGAAACCGTGCTCTCGCCGGCCTGGACGACCGACTGGCTCAGCGAAGCGGGCAGGCAAAAATTACAGGCTTTTGGCATTGCTCCCCCTGCCGAGGCGAGTATGGATAAAAAAGCGCTGCTCGGCGAACGCCGCGCACTGGTTTGTCCGCACTGCGGCAGCGCCAATACGGAAATGATCTCTCAATTCGGCTCAACCGCCTGCAAGGCCTTGTTTCGTTGCCACGACTGCCTCGAACCTTTCGATTATTTT
Organism: Saprospiraceae bacterium; assembly: GCA_033762055.1. Classification (GTDB taxonomy): domain Bacteria; phylum Bacteroidota; class Bacteroidia; order Chitinophagales; family Saprospiraceae; genus M3007. The sequence goes on along the minus strand of JANRLZ010000290.1, from coordinate 6,288 downwards.
AAATGCCATTAGTGCCATGAAATTTGACTCGCTCACCGTCAAGGAACGTCCCGAAAATCGCACGACCGCCCCGCATGTTTTGCCCCTTTATGCTACCTCGTCCTTCGATTTTGAAAACATAGATCAAGGGATCGAAATCTTTAAAAACATCGAAAGCGGGCACGCGTACAGTCGTTACGCCAACCCGACAGTGGATACGGTTGCCGCCAAAATTGCCGATCTCGAAACGCATGGTCTCAACCTGAAAGCCGAGGCGGTGATGACATCCAGCGGCATGTCGGCCATCGCTACCCTGATGCTGGGGGTGTTGAATCAGGGCGACAAGGTGTTGAGTCAGGCCAATTTGTACGGCGGCACTACCGAATTGCTCAATGCTGTTTTTTCCCGTTTTGGCGTTGAAACGGTGTATACCAATTTGCGCGACCTGGATGAAGTGGAAAGCCGGTTGAAGAAAGACAATAGCATTAAAATGCTGTACTGCGAAACACCCGCCAATCCGACCCTGGCTTGTGTGGACATCGCCGCCTTGTCCGATCTGGCGCATCGTTACGGGGCCGTTTGCGCCATTGACAACACGTTCGCCACCCCGATGCTGCAACAACCTTTTGCACTGGGAGTAGACTATGTAGTGCATTCCACCACCAAATACCTCAACGGACATGGCAACTCCATCGCCGGTGTGGTGCTGGGGCGCGATCCGGAAAGAATGCGCCAGGGCGTGTGGCGCGCCACAAAATTGGTAGGCACCAACTGTTCGCCTTTTGAAGCCTGGCTCACCAACAACGGGATGAAAACCCTTGCCCTGCGGATGGCCCGGCATTGCGAAAATGCCCTGGCGGTAGCACAATTTCTTGAACAACATCCGGCAGTAGAACGCGTCAATTATCCCGGCCTGTCTTCGCATCCCGATCATGCACTGGCAGCCCGCCAGATGCGCGGCGGTTTTGGCGGCATGTTGAGTTTCGAACTGCGGGGCGGCATGGAAGCAGGACTGGCCTGTATGAACCGCATACGATTTTGTTCGCTGGCGCCTACCCTTGGAGACGTGGATACGCTTATCTTGCACCCCGCTTCTTCGTCGCATCTGGCCATTCCGAAAGAAGTGCGGCTCCAAAACGGCATTACCGACGGGTTGATACGGGTATCGGTGGGCATCGAAAATGTGGCTGATATTGTGGCCGATTTGGCCGCAGCGATGGACTGAAATTGTCATTTCACTTGTCTTTATATCACCGAAACGGCGGGCTTCAAATACGTCGTTCAACACATCTCGACTATGAAACACCCACTTTTTTTGATCGCTGCCGCGATGATCGTGGCTTGTTCTCCGCAAAAAAATGCCTCCGCGCAACAACCCGCCGCGCAATGGAGCAAAACCACCCTCAAAAAAGAAGATGCCAACGCACTCCTGCGTTTTGAAACCGGCGGTTGCCGCGGATACTGCCCGATCTACAAACTTACATTCCGCAACGACGGCAGTATGGAGTATTTTGGCAACCGCCACGTGGAAAAAGTGGGCAACCAAACCATTAAACTGACCGCCGACGAGTTTTCACAATTACAAAATGCCGTACGTCGTGCCAATTTGTGGGAGCAACCCGAACGCCTGCCCAGCCAGGTTGCCGATGCGCCGCCCCATACCTTTACGGTTTTTAATACCGAAAAAAAACACAGCGTTCGCGCCATGGGGCCCATGCCCCAACCGATGCAGGAACTGGAAAATCTGGTGCAAAATATCGCTGAAGCGCACGGTATCATGGTAAAAAAAGGCGTGGACCCCAACGACCCCGCTTCAATGAAAGGCCAGGTAATCGTAAAATTCAAGCCCGATGTGAACGCCGGCAATTTCTGCATGCAGTTCATGGAATTTAAAACAAAACCCGTTCGGCGACTGGGAGAAGACAATATCTGGCTCATCGGCTACAATCCTTCCGAACTCACCGAGGAGCAATTTATCAATATCATCAGTGGAATGGACGGCGTGCTCGAGGTGCAAGCCGACAAACCCGTGCAGGAACGGAACTGACCATGACATTTATTACCCCATCCATGACAGAGATTTTTGTCAAATTCCTGAAATTCGGCATCGTAGGCGCATCGGGCGTGGTGGTTGATTTTGGCATCACCTGGCTGCTGAAAGAAAAAATCCGGCTCAACAAGTATGTAGCCAACAGTATGGGCTTTGCCTGCGCAGTGGTCAGCAACTACGTCCTCAATCGCATCTGGACTTTCCACAACACCGACCCGCATGTTGGACTGCAATTTGCCAAGTTCGCCGTGGTGGCCCTGATCGGACTGGGCATGAACAATGCATTTATTTACTTGCTCAATGAACGCCGCAACGTAAAATTCTACACCGCCAAACTGATCGCCACCGGCATCGTGATGCTCTGGAATTTTGGGGCCAATTATTTTTTTACGTTTAAATAATTGATCCCACAAGCAGGCGCTGTATCACAGGTTATGTTTTTAGCGAGGATGGACAGGATTACCGTTTTTTACTTTTTTGATTGGTTTTCCTGCAGATTTTGTCAATCCTCGCAAAATAAAACTTGTGATACAGCGTCCGCATTTCTCCTGCCCGTTGTTCAAATACGGCACAATATCTCCGCCAGTTCCTGTGATCTGCTGAAAAACGGCGAATGGCTACACGCCATTTCGAACACGCGTTCGCAAGGCATCTCCGTGTACATTTTGCGCTGGATAAACGGGGTCACCGCGCGATCTTCCGTACAGGCAATGTACACACGCGGCACACGCCCAAAACGTTCGTCCGAAAGTTGCAGGGGGGTAACGGCCGATGCTATCGGTTCGGGGCCGAGCAATATACGCGCCAGCAATTCAATGTTTGCATCGCAGTCGGCGTACAAACCTTCGCGATAAATGGCCGGATCAAGTGTGGTGGCTTCCAGCGTTTCGTGGAAATGTACATACGGCTTGAGCACGCCTTCGGTATCCATCTGGGAATATTCACGCTGGGTTTTTCCGTTTGGAATCAAATAGGCAGCGAGATACGCCAGGCACTCGATTTTTTCGGGACGATATTCCGCCGCCTGTGAAATGACAATGCCGTTTTTGCTGTGCCCCACTAAAATGGCTTTCCCGTCCAGGCTGTCGAGCATACGGCATTTACGCTGTCTTGCAGGGTGAGGCCTTTCACGGGTGTTTTATCGCGACCCATGCCGGGCAAATCCATGGCGATTGCCCGATGACCGGCGGCTTCCAGCATCGGCACAACGCGGTGCCAGTTCCATGCGCCGTGCCACGACCCATGGATCAGAATAAAGGTTTTCATATCAAGAAATCAACAAAATGGAAACAATCAGGTTTCAGGCGATTTTCAGGTCGGGGGCTGCATGTTGCGCCATTTCCCGGCCCAGCAAGGCATTTTTACGCGTTTCGCCCCAGTGGTATCCGCCCAGATTGCCGGTGCTCTGAATAACGCGATGACAGGGAATCAGATAACCTACCGGGTTGTTGCCAATGGCGGTTCCGACGGCCCGTACTGCGCCGGGCCGGCCGATGGATTCGGCAATTTTCCGATAGGTGGTCACGGCGCCCGGCGGAATACGCAACAAGGCTTCCCAGACTTTGAGTTGAAAATTGGTGCCTTGTGCCAGTATCTTCAGCGGACTGCGGCGGGCTGTATCCGGAGAGAAAATCTGTTGCGCTACCATCTGCGTCCGGTCGGGCGCATGTTCGAGTGTGGCAAAATGCCATTTTTGTTGAAATTCCTCAAATTCACGGCGTTCCTGTGTTTCATCCACAAAACTCAGTCCGCACACTCCCCGATCGGCAACGGCGAGGAAACACAGGCCAAAAGGCGTCGGGTGATACCCGTAGCGGATGAGTAGTCCGGCCCCTTCTTCGCGAAAAACACCGGGCGTTACGCCTTCAATTTGTACAAACAAATCGTACACCCGCGATTGGGCGGAATACCCGACGGCATCGGCGGCGACTTGCAGATTGGGCATCTGGCGAATTTTGTCGCGCAGAAAATCAAGCGAAAGAAATTGCATGAATTTTTTGGGACTCACTCCGGCCCAGGCCGTAAACATCCGTTGAAAATGTTCGGGTGAAAGATGCACCTGCCGGGCTACTTCGGCCAGATCGGGCTGTCGGCGAAAGTTTTTGCCCAAAAACGCGATGGTCTGTGCGACGCGTTCGTAATCCAGTTCTTGTTGTTGCATGTCAGATCGTTTTTTTTTCTGACACAAAGGTGCAGGCAGCAGCAGGGCGCCGACAACCCGATTCTTGCGGAGTTAAAAACAAGCCTCAATTTCTCAATTCCCCATCAACTGCTGGTCGAAGGCTTCCATGGGCGAACCCAATTGAGCCGCTCGCTGGTAGTCGGCCTGGGCGCCGGCTTTGTCGCCGGCCTGGGCTTTGGCGCGGGCGCGTTCGCGCCAGGCAATGGAAAGGCCCGGTTTGAGTTGAATAGCGCGGTCGAGCGACTTGACGGCGTCTTCATTGCGTTTGATGACGCGTTGCACCATGCCGCTTTCGTACCAGAAACTGGGGTTATTCGGGTCGAATTTCAGGTACGACTGGTAATCAGCCAGCGCTTTTTCATATTGGCCGGTATTCAGATAGGCGATGGAGCGATTGGAATAAGCATTTTTATTGTTCGGGTCGAGTGCAATGGATTCACTGATATCGAGGATGCTTTGTTCGAACATACCCGACAGTCCGTATGCGGCGCCCCGGTTGCTGAGCGCCTCGCTTTTTGACTTGTTGGTGATTTTGGGTTTGGAAAGCGCCTCGGTGTAATCTTTGATCGCTTTTTCGATCAGCGTTTTTTCCTGGTTTTTGAACTTGCCGGAGGCCGCCATGTCGAAGTAGGTCTTGCCACGGCTGTTCAGCAATTCCGGGTTGGTCGGATCCATTTCCACCGCCCGGGTGTAATCCTTGAGCGCCCCGTCGTAGTCGCCGCGTTCGTTGCGCAGGAATTGGCCGCGGTTCCAGTAGGGCAGCGAACTGCGCTCGCTTTCGCCTTCATCCAGACTCATTACATGCGTCCACAAAGTGCCGCCATCTTTCCAGATGCCGATTTGTTTCACCGTCCAGGCGCCATACACCACAGCAATGATGCCCAGAGCGGTATATATTTTACCCGCGCCATTTTCTTTGTTGTAATAAAGATCGGCGTAATACGCGGCGATGGCAAACAACCCGAAATAGGCCACATAAGTAAAACGATCGGCCAAAAAGCCTTGTCCGGCAGCAAATACCTGCAACAGAAACATCACATTAAAAAAGAAAAACGCGGCGCCGAAAACCCAGGTACGCAGTCCTTTTTTCCAGGCCCACCACACGCCCGCAGCGGCTGCCAGAAAACCGAGCGGTGCGAGATAAACCGTGATCGGCAGTTGTTTCGGATAGGCATACAAGGGCGACATCGGCCATGGTATGACGGCTTTGTACAGATAGGTGCAAAAAGAGTATGCCCCGACGCAAAGCCGGTCTATGAAGTTGTAATTGGTGAGCGTGTCTTCGGTTGAGCCTTGTACCCGCAGGGTGTAAATATTGATCAGGCCAAAAATCAGGGACAAAGCCCAAAACGGTGTTTTTTCGAGGATCAATTTAAAGTTCAACGGACGGCGGAACCAATAATCCAGCGCCAGCATGGAAAGCGGGAGCGTCACGGCCTGTACCTTGGAAAAACAGGAAAGCAGGGCCATCACCAGCATAATGAGGTAGGTATTCGTGCGACTTTCTCCTTTTTCTCCTTTTTTCAGCCATTGAATGTAGTACGACAGGGCGGCAAAGAAAAACACGGCAAACAACACGTCCTTGCGTTCGGTGGCCCAGGCGACCGATTCCACCCGCATCGGATGGATGCCAAACAACAGGCCGCCCAGGGCCACGCCCCAGCGCCCGATGCCCATGCCCCAGAGTACTTTCATCACCATCAGTACGGTGAGCAAATGCAGCAGCAGGTTGACGGTATGGGTGAGGGTGGGACTGAATTCGCCGCCGGCCAGCGATTTTTCTATGGCAAACGTGAGAATAGGCAGGGGGTTGTAGTTGCCGATCACGTTGCCTTTTTCCAGATCGAATATGTTGCTGATGGTAAGTCCCCAGGGCTGCCCACGACCTACGAGCAGCAGGTTTTCGTTTTCAGTGATGTTTTTGGGATCGTCCCAGTTCACAAACCCGTTGCGCAGCGAGGGCAGGTAGCAGGCGGCGGTGAGTACCAACACGACGATCGCCAGATTGCGCCACGAGGCGGCGGCCGGCGTTGCGGTGCTGGATTTTACGGGTTTGGCGGCGGGTTTGGCGGCAGGG
>JANRLZ010000289.1:0-6112 GCA_033762055.1 Saprospiraceae bacterium | reverse complement strand
TGCATCCCCGCTGGCACCATACCCAAAAAATCACTGTTTCCCGTTACGATGGAAGAAATGAAACGGCCCGCGACATAGCGATTCCCTACGAGGGCAGAGGATACCACTTCGAAGCGGCGCATGTCATGCAATGTCTGGCGCAAAACAAACTGGAAAGCGAGGTGGTACCGCTGGATTTTACCCTGGATCTGATGGAGACCCTGGATAACGTCCGGCAAAAAATCGGGCTGACCTATTAGGCGCAGGAAGTCTAAGAAACTGTTTTAAAACCCCTGGCGAGGGGTTTTAAAACAGTTTCTTAGAAGTTAGGTTGGTCAGCGCAGATTTTTGAGCCAATCAAGGTTTATTTTTGAGTGAATATGGGTTTAATTGCTGAAAAAATAACCGCAGAGTGGGTCAGAAAGATGCCTGAACAAGCCAGTGAAATTAACTCAAACAACTTCTTAATCAGGCAAAAAACCCTGCATCAGTGGCATACCACATTTTCGTTCGGCACGTTTTTGGCGTCGGCGGCAGAAAAACCCCTGCGAAGCATCCGAAAGGCTGCTACTTTTGCGGTGGCAAGGCAGCCGTTTTCGAACAAAAAGCGTCGAATGCCCGAATCCAAAATTTCGATTTATTACTACATGAGCAAACTAATGAGCAAATTGCCTCTGGTCGTCGGCATACTATTAATGTCTACCCAATTCACATTCGCCCAAATGCGTGGCTGGGAAGTCGGCGGCTGGCTGGGTGCTTCCAACTATTTTGGCGATTTAAACACCAATTTCCGGGTGAATCGGATGCATCTGGCCGGTGGCGCAGGCGCCCGATACAATTTTAACGACCGACTTGCCGTCCGTTTAGGCCTGAATGCGGGTAAAATCAGCGCTTACGATTCCGATTCAAAAAACACGTACGAACAACGCCGCAACCTCCATTTCTGGAGCACGGTCGCCGATGCCACCGCACAGTTCGAATTTAACTTCTTTCCCTATGTACACGGGCACCGGGAATATTTTTTCACCCCTTACATGTTTGCCGGACCCGCATTTTTCTGGTTCAATCCCAAGGCCGAACTCGACGGCGAAACCTACAATCTGCGTGAAATGGGTACCGAAGGCCAGTTTCGCGGCGAAGAATACAACACCGCACAGGGCGCCATCACCTATGGCATCGGCTTTAAGGTAGACCTGTCGTACCGCTGGAGCCTTGATTTTTCTTTGAGCGCCCGCAGGATATTTACTGACTATCTCGATGATGTGAGTGGCAATTATGCCGATATTCGCGACATTGAAGCGCAACGCGGCGTTATCGCAGCAGCGCTGGCTGATCGCTCCGGCGAACCACCTATCGGACTGCCGGGCCGCCAGCGCGGGAATGGGAAAAAGAATGATGCATACGCCATGATCGGCGTGGGAGTCAACTATTATTTCGGGAGCATTCGCTGCCCGGGGCTGACCCGTAATTAACCAGGGATATTTTTGATCGTTCCTTATCCAGCAATTTCGCCCGCTTTTGAAACACTTTTTGCCACATTTCATCCAGGAAAATTATCGCAACGGCATTTTGCAAGGCCAATTGCAGGCCTGTACGATGTTTGTTGATTTGAGTGGTTTTACGCGACTTACCGAGTCGCTTATGGCGAAAGGCCCGGAAGGCGCCGAAGAACTGTCGGGCGTACTCAATCACATTTTTCAGCCTACAGTTACACTGGTTTATCAGCAAGGCGGCTTTATCCCTTATTTCGCAGGCGACAGTTTTACGGCTATTTTCCCCACAGAGCGCTCCAACGCCGTGCGGGTGGTCGCTACAGCCCGCGCTATTCTATCCAGGTTCAAAGGGCAACAGGAAAATCCTGATTCCATCCTGTCGGAACACAACATCGGGATCAAAATCGGCCTGTCGGAAGGAATGGTAGAATGGGGAATCGTAGGAAAAAACCGAAAGGGATACTATTTTCGTGGCGACCCGATTGATGGTTGCGCCCAGGCCCAAACCCGGGCCGGAAGCCTGGAAGCCGTTGCCGACACCCATTTTTTACGCCTGCTCGACCCGGCCATTTACGAAGCCAGGGTATTGGGAGAAGGATTTTTTCAAATGTCGGTGATCCCCTTGGCCGATGAAGAAAGCAAGCTGCTAAATGCCCCGACGCCACCGTCGTTGCCGCTCCCCGAACCGGATGTCGCAGCCGATTTTTTACCCAAAGAAGTTTTCGAAAACCAGCAGGCCGGCGAATTTCGCAATGTCGTGAGCGTTTTCATTTCCTTTTAAGGTGTGCGTACGCATGAATCGCTCGACCATTTTGCCTCTATTGTGCTCGAACAGAGCGATAACTTCGGGGCATATTTCAAGGAAATTGATTTTGGCGACAAAGGTGGGGTCATCTTTTGTCTGTTCGGCGCGCCGGTTTCCTTCGAAAACAACACAGAACGCGCCCTCGAGTTTGTGGCGGCTATTCGGGAAGACCTTTCCCAACTCACCGATCTTACCGGCGCCCGCTACCGGGTCGGTATGGCTTCCGGACAAGCGTACACCGGGGTTATTGGAAGTGTAGAGCGCTGCCAGTACGCCGCTGTTGGCGCTCGCGTCAATCTGGGTGCGCGCCTGATGATGCAGGCCGAATGGGGCGAGGTATTAAGCGACGAAAATGTATCGCGCAACCGAAATTTTAAATTCAGTTACCGGGGCGACGGTTATTTCAAAGGGTTCGAAAACAAATTACCCACCTATGTCCTTACAGGGCGTAACCTGGCTGGAAAAGCGAGTTTCTCCGGCGATTGTTTCGGGAGGGCCGACGAACTGGAACGGCTTTTTGCATTCGCACAACCCCTGCACGAAACCCGTTTTGCCGGTGTGGCCTATATTTTCGGCGAAGCCGGTATCGGGAAAAGTCGGCTGAGTTATGAATTGCGGCGGCGTTTGCGCGACAGTATGGCCGTCAGTTGGTTCAGTTGCGCCAGCGACCAGATTTTGCGCAAGCCTTTTAACCCGTTCATTTATTTTCTAAAAAATTATTTTGACCAGAGCCCCGAAAACACCCCCGATCGCAACCGCGAACTCTTCGAACAAAATTTTCTTGAACTTCAATACGAACTGACCGAGTGCAGGCACCCGGAAGCCGATGCCGTGCGCCGCGAAATTGCGCGTACACAAAGCGTGTTGGCTGCCATGGTGGGCATCTTGTATCCTGGTTCTTTGTGGGAACAACTCGACGCCCGCGGTCGCTACCAGAACGGACTGGCGGCTATGGCCAACCTGTTTGTCGCTGAATCACTGCTTCAGCCCGTTGTAATCGAACTGGAAGATGCACATTGGTACGACGATATGAGTCGCGAGTTTCTGGCGCAATTTGTGCGCCGCGCCCAGGCGTATCCGCTGATGTTTCTGGCCACCAGCCGCTATGAAGACGACGGAACGCGGAGTTATGTTTTCAAGAAAAATTTGCTCACTGAAATCGGCTCGCCGTTTTGTGAAGTAGATCTCAACTTTTTGCAAAATGATGATTTGATCGCCTTTGCAGAAGCAAGGTTGGGGAATACCCTGCATCCTGACCTGCTCGAACTGCTCCAGCGCATGACCCAGGGCAACCCCTTCTATGTGGAACAAATGGCCGAATATTTCCGCGAAGCCAATTTGTTGAAAACCTCCGACGACGGCGTGTTGCAACTGAAAAACAAGGATTTGCAAATAGCCGATTCGGTGAAGGAAATCATGATGGCACGAATTGACCGCCTGAGCGGCCTGGTCAAAGAAACCGTAAAGGCTGCCGCCGTGATCGGTCGCGAATTTGAATTACCGGTCTTGTCGGCCGTCATGGCCAAACAGGAAGATTTCGTACGCCGCAACGGCGATCTTGAAATGGTGCTGCGCGAACAAATCCAGACCGCCGAAAAATGGCAAGTCTGGTATGCCATGAACGAATTGCGCTATATTTTCAGGCATTCTTTGCTGCGGGAAGCGGCTTATGATATGCAGTTGCGCACCCGGCTGCGCGAATTGCACCAGCTTATTGCCGAAGCGATCGAACAACTGTATCCTAATTCGGAAGAACGTTTCGTTGATCTTGCCTTCCACTACGAAGAAGCCGAAGACGAAAAGAAAACCAACAAATACCTCGAAAAAGCGGCGCGTTATGCCCAGCGCAACTACCAGAACCGGCAAGCCTTGCAGTTTTATGATAAATTGATTACCAATCTTTTAGCAAAAGAAAAGGAAAGCAAAAAGATCATTAAACTTTTGTTGCGCAAAGGCGCGGTACACGAGTTGGTGGGACAGTGGGAAGAAGCGGAAAAAGACTATCGCATCGCACTCAAACGCGCACAGGGACAGAGCGACTGGTACCTCATCGGACGCTCCAACCGGCGACTGGGTCAGTTGCGCATGTTGCGCGGCGATTATGTAGAAGCAAAGAAGCATCTTGACGTGGCTTCTACTTTTTTTGATTTTGCAAAAGACCCCGTTGGCACAGCTAAAACCTACGGCAACCTCGGCACGCTTTTTTTCCGCCAGGGCAGTTATGAGTCGGCAAAAAGCTGGTTTGCCAAAGCCATCGAAATTAATCGCGCCAACAGCCGGGAGGCCGAAAACGCCGCGATCGTAGCCAATCTTGGTCTAATTTTTATGAACCAGGGGCACTACGACGAAGGTATTCGCTGGCTGGAAGAACAACTCGACATTGCACAACGCGCCGGCGATAAACAGGGCCTTACCACGCTTTATACCAACCTGGGCATTATCAACCTCGAAAAAGGTTCGCTCGACTCCGCCCTGCTTTGCCTCGAACGCGGGCTTGCCCTCTCCGAAGAATTGGGCAACAAACTTTTCATGACCATTTGCATCGGTTCTATCGGCTCCGTTTGGGAGAAAAAGGGAGATTATGCCAAAGCCATGCAAAATTTCGAGCGCGACCTGCAATTGGTGCGCGAACTTGGCGACAAACAAGGCCTGGCTATCGCCTGCGGACTGATCGGCGACTTGCTCTCCATCATCGGCGATTTTGATCCGGCCATTGAATACCTGGAGCAAAACCTGGCGCTTAGCCGCGAATTGAATTACAAAAAAGGCATCGCTAAAGCGCTCAATACCCTGGGCGACACCTGGTATTACAAAGGCGATTTTGATCGCAGTATCCGGTATTACAACGAAGCCATTGAATATGCACGCGAAATGGGCAATCGCCTCGTTTTGGGCTATTCGCTGATCGAAAAAGGACTGGTACACGTACATGCCGGCGAAATAGCCGCCGCGCGCCAGTATGTGGAAGAAGGGCGCGACATCGCCCTCGCGCTGGGCAATGCCGAACTCACTTTCGGCGCCAATATCCTCCGTGCTCAGGTAATTATCGCCGAAGGAAACCGCCCCGAAGCCATGCGCCAACTCCAGCAACTGCTGGGCATGGCCCGTACCGAACGGGAAGAAGCCGCCGTCCATTTTGAACTCCGCCGCGTAGCAGATAATCCGACCCCCCATCACAACCGCGCACTGGCATTGTATAAATCCATGTACGCCCGCACCCCCCAACACATTTACAAAGTGCGACTGGAAGAACTGGAACGCGAGCACTAATTTTTCTTTCAGAAACCATCAAAAAAAGGTATTTTCCCTTCACATTTTCCGCGAATTGCGCCTGAAAAATGAAAGATTCGAACTTTTTTTGACCGGTTACTACCCACCGTAAAAATCCAGCTGCTTTTTAAGAATAAAATAAACACCTTTCCGCGCGGCTGTTCGGGAGAAATGACGGAAATTTGTGCCCCAAGCAAGCAGCAGTTCAAACCAACAACAATCACCGCTTTCAATGGAAGAAGAAAAAAAGCGCCGTCCGCGACTCAAGCCGGACGCGGATTCATCGCTGAAAGAGCGAGCGAAATCCGAAAACACGGAAGATCCATTTGCAGATTTTCAGGAAAAACCGACTGAACGACCCGACCGTGATCAGGATCGGGGTGGCAATTTCGAGCGCAAGCCCTGGCAAAACCGCGACCAGCAAGGCGGCGGTGGCGGCAACTACGAACGCAAGCCCTGGCAAAACCGCGACCAGCAAGGCGGCGGTGGCGGCAACTACGAGCGCAAACCCTGGCAAAACCGCGACCAGCAAGGCGGCGGCGGTGGCAACTACGAGCGCAAGCCC
>JANRLZ010000288.1:0-6784 GCA_033762055.1 Saprospiraceae bacterium | reverse complement strand
CCAGGCCAGGCTTTCAAGCGTTTGTCGCTGCTGTTCTTCCGGTGTAATACGGGCATAAAAAGGGTGATCGAGACTGTGCGCGCCAAAGGTAAATCCGTGCAACTGCATGGTTTTAATCTGTGTCGTCGTCAGGTAGGGTTGTTGCCTGGCCTGCCAATCCGAAAAACTGAAACCTGTTTCGATGGCCCATTCATCCAGCCGTCGCCGGTCGGCGTACGAAACCATGAGCGGATCCTGCGGGAACAATCGGCCGCTTTCTTTCAGTAAACTTGCCTTGTACCGAAACATCAAATCGCGATTGTCTACAAAATCAGGGTTTAAAAAAAATGTGGCAGGAATGCCTTTTTCGAGCAAAGCCGGCATAATGACGTCGTGGCACTCCCGCAATCCGTCGTCAAACGTCAGGTGAAAAACAGGGCGTTTAACGGGTTTTTCTTCCGTTACATACGCAAAAAACGCCGGCAGATCAACGACCTCGAAGTGTTTCAGAAAAAAATCAAGGTCGGCGCGAAATTGTCGGATCGTACGCACCGGATACAAATGCCTTACGTGTGGCGGTGCTTCGTCGGCGACCAAATGGTAAAAAGGCAGAAAAATTCGACCTCCCCAGGCGCGTTGCCAGGCGTTAAACGGCAGGGCGGCGGCCACATGCGGTAAAATATGCACGGCTGACTTTTTCATGCTCCCGGAGCGAAAGTAGCGGGTGAGTCGGGTTTTTGCTTATTTTTTTTATAAACAATTTGTTTTTTAAAACAAATTATAGTGTAATTTTGTGTCCGGATTTTCTCAATCTCCTCCAACATTTCAAAACTCCGTTACTTTGGGCGCAAATCACAAATCTTCCAAACCTGCCAAAACGCGTTCGGCCAAAAAAGAACGCCCATCCACGCACAACGAAAAAAAAGGAATGCAAGAAATCCGCTATACCGAAGACGAAATCAAAACCCTCGAATGGCGCGAGCACATCCGCTTGCGCCCCGGCATGTACATCGGTAAACTGGGCGATGGCTCCAGTCCCGACGACGGCATCTACGTTCTGCTCAAAGAAGTCATAGACAACTGTATTGACGAGTACGCCATGGGGTATGGTAAAACGATAGATATTACGCTCAACGAAAACGGCTGCACCGTACGCGATTACGGTCGGGGTATTCCACTGGGTAAAGTGGTGGATGTCGTGTCAAAAATCAACACCGGCGCCAAATACGATTCCAAAGCATTCAAAAAATCGGTGGGCCTCAACGGGGTGGGTACCAAGGCGGTGAATGCCTTGTCGGAATATTTTAAGGTGTCGGCCGTACGGGAAGGGCAGATGAAAACCGCCGAATTCAATTTTGGCAATCTGAAAAAAGAAAGCAAGTTAGAACCTACCAAGGAAGAAAACGGAACGCTGGTCATTTTCAAGCCCGACAACGGACTATTCCGCAATTATCGCTGGCATACCGAATTTATTGAGCAAAAACTCTGGGATTACGCCTACCTGAATGCCGGTTTGAAAATCAATTTCAACGGCAAATCCTTCCTTTCCAAAAACGGTCTTTTCGATCTGCTGGAAAAGAAAACCGGCTCGGAAGCGACGCGTTATCCGATCATTCACTTGCGCGGCGAAGACGTGGAGATCGCCATGACACACGGCAATCACTACGGCGAGCAATGCTACTCCTTTGTGAATGGTCAAAACACGACACAGGGCGGCACCCACCTCAACGCTTTTCGCGAAGCATTGGTAAAAGTGGTGCGCACGCACTTTAAAAAAGAATTCGACGCCAAGGATATACGCGAGAGCATCATCGCCGCCGTAGCGGTGCGGGTGGAAGAACCGGTATTTGAAAGCCAGACCAAAACACGGCTTGGCTCGGAAAGAATGGCGCCCGATGGTCCGGCCGTGCGTACGTTTATGGCCGATTTTCTGGCCAAGGAGCTGGATAATTTCCTCCACAAAAATCAGGAGGTAGCCAAAGAACTCCTTAAACGTATCCAGCAAAGCGAACGCGAACGCAAGGAAATTTCCGAAGTAAAAAAATTAGCCAACCAGCGAGCCAAAGCAGCCAATATTCACAACAAAAAACTGCGCGATTGCCGCTATCACCTCAATGAAAAAGGCCCGGAAGACATCCGGCTGGCTACCACGGTGTTTATCACTGAGGGTGATTCTGCCAGCGGATCCATTACCAAGGCCAGAAATGTAGACACACAGGCCGTTTTTTCACTGCGTGGTAAACCGCTTAATTGCTACGGACTTACCAAGAAAGTGGTGTACCAGAACGAGGAGTTTAACCTGCTGCAACACGCCCTGAATATCGAAGACGGACTCGACGATCTGCGCTACAATCGGGTGGTGATCGCCACCGACGCCGATGTGGACGGTATGCACATCCGCCTGCTCATGCTGACGTTTTTTCTCCAGTTTTTCCCGGACCTTGTGCGTAACGGGCACCTGTATATCCTCGATACGCCCCTTTTCCGCGTGCGCGACAAGCAGCAGACTTTTTACTGTTACTCCGAAACGGAAAAACAACAAGCGATCCACAAATTGCGCGGTAAACCCGAAATCACGCGATTTAAAGGGCTCGGAGAAATCAGTCCCAACGAATTCGGCGCCTTTATCGGTGAAGATATCCGGCTCGATCCGGTCTTCCTGCCGGCCGAGACCAACCTCGATCATGTGCTGGACTACTATATGGGCAAAAATACCCCTGAGCGACAGGAGTTTATCATAGACAATCTGCGGGTTGAACTGGATATCATTGATACGCCGGAAGAAGAAGCGCAAGCCGTACCGGTAGTGTTGGAAGAGATAGAGGCAGCCTGAATTTTTCAATTGTTTGCAAAAACCAAGTCGCCGGATGCGCGTTTCAATCAACGCAAAGTGCGTATGAATAAAGCAGGGTAACCTCTCTTAACTCGCCAAATGCACGTTAATCATCGTATTTATCTGCACAAATAGACACACCCGTCATGAAAAACACCCGCACAATTGGTATTGTCGCGCTGCTCTTGTTTGTCGCATTTCTTTTTTACAAATATCGTATGCCCCGTTTCAAGGCGGGGGAGCAAACGCCCGATTTCGAGGTGACATTGATCAGCGGCGAGCAGGCCAGGTTATCCGATCTGAGAGGAAAATTTGTGCTGCTGCAATTTTGGGGGAGCTGGTGCGGATCTTGCCGGAAAGAAAATCCGGAACTGGTCGAATTGTACAACAAGTACCACGAACGTGGTTTCGAAATCTTCAGTATCGGGGTGGAGCCCAATGAACGCAGCTGGAAACGGGCCATTGAACAGGATCAGATGCGCTGGAAATACCATGCTATGGAATCATCGGAATTTGACGGATTGCAAACCCAACTGTTCAATGTAAAATCCATACCAGCTACCTTTCTGCTCAATCGGGAAGGGGTGATTATGGGGGTTAATTTAAAGCCTCATTACATGGACAAAATGCTGAGCGAGAAGATATAAACCAGGGTGTTTTGTGTTTTTCATGTAAATCATAACAACCCTGCTATTAATTAAAACGGGGACTTTGCATACAGCAAAGTCCCCGTTTTTTTGTGCAGACTGGATTTAGCGTTTTCCGAAAATACCGCCGAGTACCGAGCCGAGCAGGTCGCCGCCCGTATTTTGTTGTTGTTGCGCCGGTTGGTTGCCGCCAAGTACCGAGCCGAGCACAGAACCAATCAGATCGCCCATGCCGGGTTGTTGTTGCGCTTGCTGGGCGCCGCCCAAAAGCACCCCGGCCAGGCTGCCCAGATCAAGGCCGCCCGAGTTTTTTGCTTTGCCCAATACGCTCATAACGATCGGCGCAAGAATGGGCAACAGTTTCATGATTTGTCCGGTGCTGAGGCCAGAAGATTGCCCGATTTGTTCGGCGGCCACTTCCTGCCGGTCGCCGAGAATGTGTCCCAAAATACCCATTCCGTTGGTAGCACGCGATTCTTGTCCGCCTCCTTGCAACATGCCACCCATCATGCCCATCAGGTCGTCGAGTACGGAGCCGTCGTGGTCGCGGTCGAGTGCAGCGCCTAAGGATGCAAGTCCGCCTTCAGTAGAAGCGTTATTGGCCAACCCGCCTAACAATGTGGCAAAGATGCCACTGGTAGCCTGAGCGGTTTGCTGTGGTTCAGCGCCGATATATTCCGAAAGTTGGCCGAGCATTTCGTCAGAAACCTGGCTCTGAAGGATGTCCATTATGTTCATGATCAAAAAAATGGGTGTTGGATGTGAGAATGAAATGAAATTTGCCTCCGCTGAAACAAAGTGTCTTGATGGGAAGGCGGCACTAAGACGCAAAGGTGTTTAAAAGTATCGGCACAGGTTTCAAATCGGCACAAAATTGGTTGACTTAACAAAAATTTTTTGTCTTACTTCATATAGTAACAAGAAAACCCGCATTTTTGGGCTGCGCTCCGACCAACAAATTTCGGCAGGCGGCGTTTTCTCCAAAAAAAATCGAACGACCGACGACCGACCGCATCACATGGATTACCGCGCTGCCAAACAATTCATCCTGGCCAAACTCCGCGACGAGCTCTCCGATCAGCTGAAGTACCACGGGCTGCACCACACCGTTGATGTGCTAAAGATGTCGGCTGAGATTTGTCGGCGTGAAGGCGTGAGTGAGCATGAAACTGCATTGGTCAAAACGGCAGCATTGTTCCACGATTCGGGTTTTATCAAAAACAAACACAGCGGTCACGAAGCCGAGGGTTGTTTGTTGGTGCGTGAACATTTGCCTCGATTCGGGTACCAACCCGAGGATATCGAACGGATTTGCAGCATGATTATGGCCACAAAAATTCCGCAATCCCCTTCTAATCTGCTTGAAGAAATACTTTGTGACGCTGATCTCGACTATCTGGGCCGCGACGATTTTTATACAATTGGCAATTCGCTGTTTCAGGAGCTTCAGGCCTATCATCTGATTGGCGACGAACAAGCATGGAATCGCCTTCAGGTCAGTTTCCTGAGCGCGCATCGTTTTCATACTCATACAAATAAAACGTTGCGCGAGCCGGTCAAACAGCGTTATCTTGAAGGTTTGCACGAGTTGGTTGCTACTTATGCATGAGTTCCCCGACGAGTTACAGATCGGCCGATTCAGAGAAGAACTGTTCGCATGGTCGGATCAAAACCCGCGCCCTTTGCCCTGGAAGGGAGAAAATGACCCTTACAAAATATGGCTGTCTGAAATCATTCTGCAACAAACCAGGGTAGAACAAGGATTGCCTTATTACCAAAAATTTATTGCCGCCTATCCGTCCATTCACCACCTTGCCGAGGCGCCGGAAGACGAGTTGTTGAAACACTGGGAAGGACTTGGCTATTACGCCCGCGCCCGCAATATGCATGCCGCCGCACGTTATATTGCCCGTGAACTGGACGGGAAATTCCCGACTTCCTATGAAACCATACGCGCTTTAAAAGGGGTGGGCGATTACACGGCTGCCGCTATTGCGTCCTTTGCCTTCGGATTGCCGCATGCGGTGGTGGATGGCAATGTTTACCGGGTGTTGGCGCGTAGATGGGGAATCAAAATCCCTTCTGATTCAAATGCAGGTCGCAAATACTTTGCAGCATTGGCCCAGGCGCTGCTGGATCCTCTCAGACCCGGCGCCCACAACCAGGCAATGATGGATTTCGGAGCGACCTGTTGTACCCCCCAGCAACCATTGTGTATGTTTTGCCCGTTTCGTGCCGAGTGTGTCGCTTTTAATAGCGATCAGCTGCGCGAACTGCCGGTAAAATCAAAAGCATTGGTGCGAAAAAAGCGGGATTTTATTTACTTGATTATCAACCATGACGACCATGTACTGGTTCGGAAAAGAACGGGCGATGATATTTGGAAAGGGCTTTGGGAGTTTCCACAAATTGAAAAATTGCCCGAAAAATTGCCTTTTAAAGGTCAATTGATCCATATTTCCGCTCCTTATCGACAGCAACTTACCCACCAGGAAGTGACGGCTGTGTTTTGTGAGGTCTATTTGTCTGACAATGAATACCCTGATGCACTCGACCATTCTTTGCTGGCCGACTGCGAGCGTGTGGCCAGAAAAAATCTGAAAAAAAATATTGCATTTCCCAGGGTGATTGCTTCCTATTTAGAAAACAATGTATTAACTTTGAGGTAAGTACCGGTTTACAAGTAGGACTGTTAGTCTTCCCGACTGTATTTTACGGCGAATTTGGCGGGTTAATCAGGGACTCCGGAGCGCTCTATCCCTGTACGCCCCCCTTTCACGAAAAAACAATGTGAATCACTGAGCAGATTGTACACCGGCAGATTTTTCATACATTACATCATCACACTCAACACCATGATTAACAAGGTAACCCTCATCGGCAATCTTGGCGGCGATCCGGAAATTCGCACCTTGGAGAACGGCACCCCGGTCGGTCGCTTTTCACTTGCCACCAATGAAAACTACAAAGACAAAGACGGCAACTGGCAAACCCAGACCGAATGGCACAACGTCGTAGTTTGGCGAGATCTGGCCGAACGTGCCAAAGCCCTCAAAAAGGGCAGCACCGTTTATGTCGAAGGCAAAATTTCCTACCGGAAATACACCGATAAAGACGGAGTGGAAAAAACGTTTACTGATATCGTCGCCAATACATTCCGTATGCTCGACAAACGAGAAGGTGGTAGTGGCGGTTTTGAAAACCGTTTCCCGACTGCCGAGCCGTCCAGTACACCTGGCGCCCGCAATGTCGGAAACGATGCGCCACCGGCTGTTCATGCTGATGCGCCGCCGCTTACTGAAGGCGACGACTTGCCTTTCTAAGA
>JANRLZ010000287.1:0-6416 GCA_033762055.1 Saprospiraceae bacterium | reverse complement strand
ACACGAGTTGGAACCGTTTTTCCAAGCGCGTATCCCCAAATATGGATTGAGTGTATTTCCGTTTTTTTTTCATCGATACAAGATTTTGCTTACTTAACAATCTGTCAAAGAACTTGGTTGCTGGTTTTGTGGGTAATCAATAGGGTTTAGGAGGTTTAGGGGAGGGTTAGGGGTTTCGGGGGGGGGTAGTCCGCTTAAATCTCAAATCATGTAATCTAAAATCTAAAATCAATCCACCCCTCAAGGGTTAGGCATCAGGGCTAATTGAGGTCGGCATGTACGCGTCTGACAGGTTGATTTTAGATTTTAGATTACATGATTTAAGATTTTAGAGGGAATTGGACTGAGCATGTTTTTGAACAAACCCTCCTAAACCCCCTCAACCTCATAAACCCTCCGCTTACAAGCTTCTCGTGCGCCCGCCGTCAACGGGCAAATTGATTCCATTGATGTAGGCGGCTGCAGGACTGGCCAGAAAAGCCACCGCGGCGGCGACTTCTTCAGGTTCGGCAAAACGTCGAAGCGGGACGGAGTTTTTGAATTGCGTTTCAACGCTTGCCGTATCCGTGCGGTTTATTTCCGCACGTTTTTCAATCACTTCTACCAGCCGACCGGTGCGGGTAAATCCTGGTAGCACGTTGTTGACCGTAACTCCATACTGCCCGACTTCATTGGCCCAGGTTTTGGCCCAGGCCGCTACTGCCCAGCGGGTACTGTTGGATACACCCAAGCCGTCGAGCGGTTCTTTTACCGATGTACTGATGATGTTGATGATGCGCCCGTAACCTTCGGCTTTCATGCCGGGTAAAACAGCCTGCGCCAGTATCTGATTGCAGATCAAATGGTTGTGATATGCGGCGACAAAATGTTTGCTAAGCGCTTCCGTAATCGGGCCGCCCGGCGGGCCGCCGGTATTATTGATCAGAACATGTATGTTGCGCTCGGCGAGCAGGGCTTCAACCCGGCTTTGCAATTGCAACCCGTCGGAATAGTCGGCCACCACATAGTTGTGTTTTTGGCCCTGCGACGTATCGAGGGAGTGCATGGCTTCTATCAGTTTGGTGTCGTTACGGGCCAGCAAAAACACATTGGCCCCCAAAAGGGCCAGCTCGCGGGCAGTTGCCAGACCAATCCCGGCGCTGGCGCCGCCTACGAGGGCATTTTTATGAAGAAGAGAAAGTTGCATATTTTTTATGGTATCGTTTGACCGGATCAACGGCCGGCATTCATTGCCTTGAAAATTCCACCCAACAGGTTGAGTACGCCTTCTACCGCCTGTTCGTTTTCAATGGGAAGTTTAACATACGTCTGCCCTGTTTTTTCATCTTTTTGAACGATGGTTTTCACCAACCGCTGTGTGGCGTCCGGATCGCTGAGGGTTTGGGCCAATTGACTAAAAAACTGGATGCCGTTTTGTACCAGGGCTTCCGGAGCAGCGCTTGGGGCAGTGTGGCGCGAAACAGCAGGCGCCGGTATTTCGTCAGGCTGATCGAGGTCGTCGGGCAATACAGGTTCGGGCTCAGGAATGGGTTGAGACGGCGCCGGCATCTCCATTTCCTCCGGCTCGTCGTGCTGAACGCCTGGTTTTTCCACCTCGTCGGCCTCAATCGCTACAATGTCGCGCGTGGTATCACGGGTAATGGTTTCTACAGACGCCATGAATTGTTTGAACTTGCTGTCGCCCATAAAAATAACCTCATCGCCGTCGTCGAGCACGCCGGCAGCCATGCTTTTTTTGAATTCCAATACACCGAGCAGGTTATGTTCAATGGTTTCCTGGGCAACCAGGTTGATGATATTCACCGCTTTCTCCTGCCCGAGCCGGTAAATACGCCCGATGCGTTGTTCGAGCACGCCGGGGTTCCAGGGGATGTCCATATTGATCAGCCAGGCAGCCGATTGTAGATTGAGGCCCACCCCGCCGGCATCGGTACTGACAAATACCCGGACTTCCGGGTTTTGATTAAATTCGGTGTAAAGCGCGCCGCGATCTCTGCCCGGCACCCCGCCATGCAGGTAGCGGTATGAAACTCCGAAAGCTTCCAGCTCTTTTACCACCAGATCGTTCATGCGCGCCCATTGACTAAATATCACCACTTTTTCGCCCTCTATTTCCAGTATTTCTTCCAGAATGTTCATCAACTCGTCCACCTTGGTTTGGTAGTTGGTACTCGGGTCAATGATGTAGGTGCTGTCGCACACCATGCGCATCATGTTGAGGTTTTTGAGCAATTTGAGGCGGTCCTGCTCGTCGAGGAATTTCATGCGTTGCCATTTGGCCACGAGCCGGGCCACTTCATCGGCAAATTCGCGGTGAAATTCACGCTGTTGCAGGGTCATGGGAACGATCAGGTTTTTGTCCTGACGTTTGGGTAATTGTTTTAACACCGCTTTTTTGGTGCGTCGAATCAGACGTTGAGCGAGCAATTGACGAATTTCCCCCAGGTTTTCGTAACCGATCACCCGGCCATTGTCGTCGGTCGTTTGGTATCGGGGAAAAAACGCATGTCGCGGCCCCAATGCAAATGGATCCACAAACTGAACGAGACCGTAGAGTTCTTCGAGATTGTTTTCCACCGGTGTGCCGGTGAGGACAAAGGTGTACCGGGTATGGATGCGGCGTACACTTTGGGCAATTTTTGTTCGCCAGTTTTTTATGCGTTGCGCTTCATCCAGGATAATCAAATCGTATCCGGCTTCATTCATGACATGGCTGTCGAACAAAGCGGAATGGTACGAAGCAATTTTGTACACCGCTTCGCCTTCCAGATGTTGCCGATGCCGGTGGGTGGCGATGCCTTCCACGACATGCGCCGTTTGGCCGGTAAATTTTTCCAACTCGGTTTTCCACTGATATTTAAGCGAGGTGGGCGCAAGAATCAGAATTTTGGAAATGCCGTTTTCCCGCCTGAACAGTTCGGCCGCCGCAATGGCCTGTACGGTTTTTCCCAACCCCATTTCATCGCCGAGAAGGACACGGCCGTGCTGAAATGCAAACAACACCCCTTCCTGCTGATAGGGAAACATCTGGGTTTTGACCAGACCGGAGAGCCACTTCTCCCGTTTCGAAGGCGCCATATTGGTAATTAACCGGATTCGCCGCTGGTGTTCGCGTTGTTCCAGGATAAATTCCAGCGCATCGTCGTAACAGCGAAAATCATCGCTGATCGCACGGGCTTTGTGCAGGAATTCTTCAAAATGGATCAAACCGTACTCCGTCAGGCAAAATTGATCGTCGAAATAATCCAGCGAAAGGTCAATAAACGCCTCTTCCTCGAAAGTGCCGATACGCAGTTTTATGGTTTTACCTTCCCGGTAATCGAGAAAAACGGACGAGTAGGCGCGTTCGATGGGGGTTTTCAGGTGACGTTTCAATCGCTTTTTCGCAATATCACGCAACACCGCTTCAATATGTTTGCAGGTACCCAGGCGACTGATACGAAAATCGTAACAGGAACAGAAGTTGTCGCCTCTGTGGTGCTGACTACGAAGCGCCACTTTATAGGTATTTTTCGACGCCGGATTGCTCACCGAATAATCGGCGTACACAATCTCCGGGCTGATTTTCTGAATAATAAAATCATTTTCTTTTATAAATTCCTTGCGCAGGGCGAGTTGCCACTGCTCCATACTCATCTTTTCCGGCTTGCGGTGGTAGGGAATTTTCTCCTCTTTTTTCTTGCGGTTTTTACCTTCTTTTTTTTGTGAATCGATTGACTGCTGTTTCATGGACGAGTAGTTTGGGGGTGAAAATACGATCAGTTTTCAGGTGTATAAATAAAAAAACTCCCGGCAGCCTGTGTGCTGCCGGGAGTCAAAATATCATCACGTAAAACGGTTACTTACGCTTTGCCGCCTTTTGCCGCATCAATTACCGCTTTGGCCACGCTTTCGGGCGGCGGCGCGTAGTGGCTGAATTCCATGGTGCTGGAGGCACGGCCGGAAGTCAGGGTGCGGAGTTGTGTAACGTAGCCGAACATTTCAGACAGGGGTACTTCCGCCTGAATAGCGACAGCGCCACCCATACGCGTTTCCTGGCCTTTCGGCAGGCCACGGCGACGGTTCAAGTCGCCGATAACCGGGCCCACGTATTCTTCGGGCGTAATCACTTCCAATTTCATGATCGGCTCCATGATCTGCGGCTTCGTGGCGGCCGCAGCAGCGCGGAAGCCTTCCTTGGCGCACAATTCAAAGGCAATCGGCTTGGAGTCAACTGCGTGCATGCTACCGTCTATCACCTTCACTTTCATCGAGTCAATGTTGTAGCCGGCCAGAATGCCATTACTCATCATTTGCACGAAACCGTCGTGAATGGGTTTCTGGTAGTTTTTGTCAATGGCGCCGCCCACAATGGCCCAGTCGAACTGGAGTTTTTTCTTGCCGCTCTTGAAGTCTTCGCTTTGCAGGAATTCCTCGTCGGCAGGGCCCAGTTCAAATTCCATGTCGGCAAACAGACCCGAACCACCCGTTTGTTTTTTCAAACGTTCGCGGTGACGCGTGGTTTTGGTCAAAGCCTCTTTGTAGTTTACCTGCGGCGCGCCCTGGTTGCATTCCACCTTGAATTCGCGCTTCAGGCGGTCCACAATGATTTCCAGGTGCAATTCACCCATCCCGCTGATAACGGTCTGGTTGGTATCTTCATCGTAACGAACGCGGAATGTCGGATCCTCCTCGGCGAGTTTGTTGAGTGCCATGCCGAGTTTGTCGAGGTCTTTCTGCGTTTTGGGCTCCACCGCCAAACCGATAACCGGTTCTGGGAACACCATGCTTTCCAGCACGATCGGGTGGTTTACGTCGCACAGGGTATCGCCGGTGCGGATGTCTTTAAAACCAACGGCAGCCGCGATGTCGCCGGCTTCCACGGCATCAATCGGGTTTTGTTTGTTGGCGTGCATCTGGTACAGGCGGCTGATGCGCTCCTTGTCGTTCGTACGTGTATTCAACACATAAGAACCGGCGTCGAGTTTGCCCGAGTATACACGGATAAAGCACAAACGGCCCACGAAGGGGTCGGTAGCGATTTTGAATGCCAGGGCGGTAAACGGATCGCTGACGGTTGGTTTGCGCTCAATTTCGTTGTCCGTTTTCGGGTCGGTGCCTTTTACGGCAGCGATATCAATCGGAGAGGGCAGGAAGTAGCAAGCTGCGTCGAGGCAAGCCTGTACACCTTTGTTTTTGAAGGCCGAACCGCACATGACCGGGGTCATTTTCAGGTCGCAAACGGCGGCGCGTACAGCGGCGCGCATTTCTTCCACCGTGATGCTGTCCGGATCATCGAAGAATTTTTCGAGCAGGTTGTCGTCGTACGAAGCGATTTCCTCAATCAGCGCCTGACGCTGTTCAAGCACCGTGGCTTTCAGATCGTCGGGGATCGGAATGACGTTGTAGGTCATGCCCTGATCGTGTTCGTTCCACACAATGGCCTGGTTCGTTACGAGGTCAACCACCCCTTTGAAATTATGCTCCGAACCGATGGGGACCTGAAGCGGAATGGCATTGGCGCCAAGTTTCGCTTTCATATCTTTCACCACCATCATAAAATCGGAACCGGCACGGTCCATTTTATTGACGAAGCCGATCCGCGGAACGCGGTAGTTGTCGGCCAGGCGCCAGTTGGTTTCAGACTGCGGCTCTACGCCGTCGACGGCGGAGAACAGGAACACCAGACCGTCGAGCACACGCAGCGAACGGTTCACTTCTACGGTGAAGTCGACGTGGCCCGGGGTATCGATGATGTTGAAGTCGTAGCCTTGATCTTCGACCGTCCAGACGCATTTGGTGGCAGCGGAGGTAATGGTGATGCCACGCTCCTGCTCCTGCTCCATCCAGTCCATGGTAGCAGCGCCTTCGTGTACTTCACCGATTTTGTGCGTGACACCCGTGTAATAAAGAATACGCTCCGTAGTGGTCGTTTTCCCGGCATCAATGTGAGCGGCAATGCCGATGTTGCGGGTAAACCGGAGATCCTTTGACATGAGAGTTGAGTGTTGTAGAGTGATGGTAAATTTTTAACGTCGAGGTTTTCTGGTGTTTCAAAACAATGTATTGCAGCGAAGTTTTAAAATGTCTGTTTGTTGAACATAAATTTCGCGCAATAGCATAACGGTTTTAAAAAGTTTTGAAGAATCAAAATTGGAATTGAGATTCCCCGAGGCTTTAAAAACCGATACCGCCGGAAATTACCCGGCGCGGGTCGTAATAACAGGACGCGGCGCCGGACAATTTTCGACGGTAGGTAGGCGATATGAACGCTTCCAGTGTACGCTTTACGACCGGAAGTGGGCGAAAGCGCGGTTGGCTTCGGCCATTTTATGGGTGTCTTCACGCTTTTTTACAGCGCTGCCTTCGCCCTTGCTGGCGGCAATGATCTCGGCGGCAAGTTTTTCGGCCATTCCTTTGCCGGCGCGGGCGCGGGC
>JANRLZ010000286.1:0-1773 GCA_033762055.1 Saprospiraceae bacterium | reverse complement strand
GCAACTGTCGTTCGGCTCCTAACTGCTTGTTTTCCGAGATCCGACTGGTCTTACATTAAAAAGATATCGTTTTGTGGTTTTACATTGATAAAAACTTTCAACATGGCCGCTGCACTCACCAGTGCAGCGGCCATATCCTTTCCCCTTTTTTATGTACAAAACACTTTTCTGCCTTTTTCTTGGCCTTGGCGCCCAGGGTTTATCGCAAAGCAAACACGATTATGTATGGGTAACGGGTTACGGGAATTTCACCGGACATTTTGGCGGCACCCAAATTGACTTCAATCAGGGCGAACCACAATTTACCCATTTTGAATTGCCGCACCAATTCGGCTTCAACATGCCTTGTAGCATCTCGGATGAAAACGGCCATCTGCAATTTTATACCAATGGTTGTAAAATTGTAAATGCTTCGCATGAAATTATTGAAAACGGAGAGGTTTTTTGTTCCGGCTATTTTCAAAGTATAGAATGCGATGAACCGATTTATGGATATGACGCCTATCAGAATATGCTCATTCTGCCCAGACCCGGACATCGCGGGCAATATGTCTATTTTCATCCCTGTCTTAATGAAGTGGACAAGACCCAGGTGTTCTATGCTGAAATAGACATGAATGCGAACAATGGAAGAGGCAAGGTGATTGAAAAACAACAATTACTTCGTGACACAGCGTTATCTCAGGGCGCATTTGCTCCGGTCAGGCACGGAAACGGACGCGACTGGTGGATCATCCTGCCAAGGGAACACCATAATATCTTTGATTTTTACCTGCTAACCCCCGACTCGATTCTGGGTCCTTTTACACGGGATATGGATGACTTTGCTTCCAGCATGTACGGTTATACCGGCTGGAACACGGTTGTTTCGCCCGACGGTAAACTATTCGCGCGGGTAACACTCACCTGGTTGGGTAATTTGCGCTTTAACCGGATATTCTTGTACGATCTGGATCGTTGCGCAGGTACCCTGTCCAATCCTCGTGTGATTACAGTGCTTGATCCCAACGCGTATGCTTCCTGGGCGGCCATTTCGCCCAATTCCCGGTATATGTATTTTCAGATGGGGCAAACAAAACTGTATCAGTTTGATTTGCAGGCGCCCGACATCGAAGCGTCGCGGGTACTGGTTGGCGAATACGACGGTTTTACCACCCCACAGGGTTTTTCCGGCCAGTTTCACGCCATGGCGCTGGCGCCCAACGGCAAAATCTATATGTGTACCACCAGCGGCACCTACTATTACCACACCATCCACGCGCCGGATGAACCCGGCTTGGCCTGCGATTTTCGACAGCATGATCTGGAACTGCCGACCGTCGCGCAGAATATGATGCCACTTTACCCCAACTTTCGTCTCTACGACGTTCCGAATGCGCTGTGCGACACACTGGGTATCAATTCGCCGGAATTTGAAGGAGTCAACATAGATACGGAGTGTACTTTTAAATTATCGCCCAACCCGGCCAACAACCGGGTAAGCATCAGTACGCGGGATCCATTTACCGCCGCTCGGTTGAGGGTTTTTAATGCCGCCGGACAAAAAGTGTACGAGTACGATCTCATTGAAGGCACATTCAGTCATGTATTTTATGTAGACGCCTGGGCGCCGGGCGTTTACTGGGTATCCATCGAACCTTCCTGTTCGGGAAGATGGACGGGCAAGCTCATCGTGGGGGAGTAGCAGCGCAGGGGAGGGTTTTTCCGAGTCCTTGGAAGCAATCGCCAAATTTGTGATTGCATGTTCGCTGTATGGGCACTCACCTTTGTCCC
>JANRLZ010000285.1:0-4028 GCA_033762055.1 Saprospiraceae bacterium | reverse complement strand
CTGCGTTGGCTTTTTTCGCCGTAGCCTCCGGCTACGTCTGCAAAAGCCGCCTTGCCCAAAACTAAATTTGTACGCTTTCGCTGGATCAGGAAAATCTAGACACGCTCTAAGAAGTTGAAGCATATTTTTGCCAAATCAATTTCGTTTGGGTATTCCCCCCCTCATCCTTCATCCCTCATCCTTCATCCGTACATACTTACCTTGGCTAAAATTCAAAAAATCACGCCTTTTCTCTGGTTCGACCAGCAGGCCGAAGAAGCGGCCCATTTTTATATTTCCATCTTCAAAAATGCAAAAATCCTGAAAACCATTCGGCATGCCAATGGCGTTTCGGTGGTTCGCTTTTCGCTCGATGGACAGGAATTTACGGCGCTGAATGGAGGGCCGGGACGTCATTTTACTGAGGCCATCTCTTTTGTCATACATTGCAAGGGACAAAAAGAAGTGGATTACTACTGGGAAAAATTAACAGCCGACGGCGGCGAGGAAAGCATGTGTGCCTGGTTGAAAGACAAGTACGGCGTATCCTGGCAGGTAGTGCCCGATGCCCTCACCAAACTGCTCGGCGACCCCGACCCGGCTGTTTCACAACGGGCGATCGCAAACATGATGCAGATGCGGAAAATTGTGATTCGCCAACTGACAAAGGAGCCCAAAAAGGTTAATATTACCGTCAGGGCAACTATTTCAGTGCCAATCGAAACGGTATGGGACTGTTGGAATACAGCGGCCGATATTATGAAATGGAACCATGCCGGTGACGACTGGCATTGCCCGGCGGCATCTTTGGATTTGCGCCCGGGTGGAAAGTTTTCCTATACGATGGCGGCAAAAGACGGCAGTTTTTCCTTCGATTTTGAAGGCGTTTACGACGAAGTACAGATACATCAGCGCATTGCCTATACCATTGCCGATGGTCGTAAAGTGAAGGTGTTGTTCAAAGCCAAAGGCAAAAAAACCGAGGTGATCGAAACTTTTGAAGCCGAAAACATGCATTCGCACGACATGCAGCGCGCCGGCTGGCAAGCCATTCTCGACAATTTCAAACGGCTGGCAGAAGCGAAATAGTCGCCCTGTCTATTTGTTCTTTTTTCCCTTTTTTTCGACCGGTTTTGCGGTTTTGACCTTGGCCGTTTGTTGTTTTTCCCCTTCAAATACCATCACGGTGAGGGGCGGCAACTTGAATGTAATCGAATGATCGCGGCCATGTTCGGGTTTGTTTTCTGCCTTGAGATCGCCGTTGAGGATGCCGCCCCCGCCGAATGCCTTGTCATCGCTGTTCAGCACTTCGCGCCAGACGCCGCCATGCGGGACGCCTACCGTATAAGCCGGCATGTAGTTCACATTAAAATGACAAACCACCAGCAATTGCGGATCGTCGGCATTGCCGTGGCGAACAAACACCAATACTGAGTTTTCGGTATCGCCCCCGGAAATCCATTCATAACCTTCCGGCTGGAAAGCATTGCGCCAGAGCGCAGGTCGGCTTACATACAGCGCATTGAGGGCTTTGACCCAGTTTTGTATGCCTTTATGGAAGTCGTATTCGAGCAGTTGCCAGGGTACGCCCAGGTCATGGCTCCACTCGGTGGTTTGGCCAATTTCACCTCCCATAAAAAGAATTTGCGTACCAGGATGCATCCATTGATGCCCGAAAAGGCAACGCAGGTTGGCAAACTTCTGGGCTTCGTCGCCGGGCATTTTGTACAACAAACTGGCTTTCATGTGTACCACTTCGTCATGACTTAGCGGCAACATAAAACGTTCTGAAAAGGCGTACACCATCGAGAACGTGATCTCGTTCTGGTGCCAGCGACGGAAGATGGCCGGACGTTTGAAGTACGACAAACTATCATGCATCCAGCCCATCATCCACTTTTGACCAAAACCCAGTCCGCCGTCAAAGGTCGGCCGTGTAACGCCCGGGAAAGCCGTGCTTTCTTCTGCGATGGTTTCGATGCCGGGGTAATGCTGATAAGCGGCATTATTGAATTCCTGCAGGAAAGAAATTGCCTCCAGATTTTCCTTTCCGCCGTGAATATTCGGAATCCACTCGCCTTCCTTGCGGGAATAATCGTGGTACAACATGGAAGCCACTGCATCTACGCGCAACCCGTCAATATGATATTTATCAAGCCAGAATAAAGCATTGGAAATCAAAAAACTGCGCACCTCGTTTCGCCCGTAATCGAAAACATAACTATTCCAGTCGGGATGAAAGCCACGGCGCATATCTGCATATTCATACAAATGCGAGCCGTCGAAAAAATACAATCCGTGAATATCGCCCGGAAAGTGCGAAGGAACCCAGTCGAGAATAACGCCGATGCCGGCTTCGTGAAATTTATCAATCAGAAACATCAGGTCTTCGGGCGGGCCGGAGCGACTGGTGGGGGCATAGTAGCCGGTAATCTGGTAGCCCCAGGAAGGGAAGTAGGGGTGTTCCATCACCGGCATGAGTTCGACATGGGTGAAGCCCATTTCCTTGACGTAGGGCACCAGTTCGTCGGCCAGTTCGCGGTAGTTGAGCGAGCGGTTGCCGTCGTGCCCGATTTTTTTCCAGGAGCCGGGGTGTACTTCGTATACCGACCAGGGTTGTGGCTGGCCGGCTTTTTCCAGCCGGGCTTTGAGCCATTTATCATCCTTCCATTTATAATCAAACGACCACACGACGGAGGCGGTACGCGGAGGTGTTTCCCACAAAATCGCATAAGGATCGCCTTTGTCGAGCGAAACGCCCATGTAAGTCTGGATATGGTACTTGTACACAGTTCCTTTTCCGATACCGGGTATAAATCCTTCCCAGATACCGCTTGCATCCCAGCGC
This sequence comes from Saprospiraceae bacterium, assembly GCA_033762055.1. GTDB lineage: Bacteria > Bacteroidota > Bacteroidia > Chitinophagales > Saprospiraceae > M3007. Next base: position 1,201 of record JANRLZ010000285.1, on the reverse strand, counting down.
GGCAGCAAAATGTGACTTTCGGGATTCCATTGGTTAAAATCGCCGGTTACGCTTACGCGTTTGGCGTTGGGCGCCCAAACCGAAAAACACACCCCTTTTTGTCCGTTGTGTTCGACGATATGACTACCCATTTTTTCGTAAAGCCGAAAATGTTTGCCGCTTTGCAGCAGTGCAATGTCGAAATCGGTAAGCAGGGAAAAAGGTTGAACCATGGAACGGCAGATAATTTTGTTTTTTCGTTTTGCTGCGATGAAGGTAAGCAGTGCTGCGAGTTTTTTGAAAAAAAGAAAAAGAACATGGCACTTGCGAGGTAAAATTATGCGCCACCGCCGGTCTTGGCACAGTTTTGGTGAATTCAGGCTCGCCTCCCGTATGTTCTCGTTCTCAACCAAAGACAATCGCGCATGAATGGACAACCCTTACACGCTGTATTCCAACAATTTCCCTTGTTGGCATCGCTTACAGAGGCAGAATTGCAACGGCTCGCCTTGATGGCCGAGCGGCGGACCGCCCCCCGACACTCCTTCATTTATCTGGCCGACCAACCGAGCGACTATATTTGTCTGCTCGCGGGAGGCGCCGTTAAAATCGGCATTTACTCGCATGATGGCCGCGAAATCATCAAAAACATCCAGCATCCCTTTACAGTTTTTGGCGAATTGGGCCTGACCGGCGAGCGGCAACGCGCAGAATTCGCTTCGGCCATGAGCCGTGATGTGGACTATTTTGCTATTCGGGTAGAAGATTTTAAATACCTGATGCAACAGAATTTCCGCCTTTCACAAGCGGTTATGTTGTATCTCGGCGACCGGCTCCGCCGTGCTGAACGGCATTGGGAATCACTGATTCTGAAAGATGTGCGTACCCGTATCGTGGAGTTTTTGAAAGAAAGTGCCGGCGAACGCGGTCGGCAGGTGGGATATGAAACGCTGGTAAAACACGGATTGACCCAGCAGGACATCGCCAACCTGGTAGGCGCCAGTCGCCAAACCGTTACCGCCATCCTTAATGAACTGAAGAAATCCAATTTAATCCATTTCAATCGCAACACCATCCTGATCCGGGATATGGACAAGTTGAATTGATTTTTTCCAAAGTCCTTCACGAAATAAATCAAAAGGCTTCCGGCGCATGTGCCGGAAGCCTTTTTTGTTAGATCATGTAGCGGCTAGTGGTGAACCAACTTAGGAGATGAAAAATG
>JANRLZ010000284.1:0-1880 GCA_033762055.1 Saprospiraceae bacterium | reverse complement strand
CAGACCGGTATTCCAATGAATATTAAAAAAGGTAAATAAATGGATACAAAGGCCAATGGGATACTGGAAAAATAGAGCAGCGTTGAAACCAGGTTACTGCGCTGAACCAGGCGATTGTAAGGCAGCAATTGCGCCTCCACTTCCACGTAACGACGCAGCAGATAGAATCCCAGACTGTTTAAAAACAATACAAACCCATAAAACATCACAGCCTGCGGCAGGGTTGGATGAGCCGCCAAAAAAGCCGTGGGCATGGGGATGAGCGACATGGCAAAAAGCAAAAACATATTGTACCACACCAGTTTGCTGGTGGAGTGCGGCAGCCGGTCGAACATGCTGTGATGATTGAGCCACATGATTGCCAGTACGATAAAACTCAGGCTGTACGACAGCAATTTCGGCACTACGCCAAGCATCGTTTTCCACACATCGGCAGGGGTAAACGACGCCGGCAACTCCTGCAGTTTCAGGTCGAAGGCCATGATTGTAATAATGATGGCAATAACGCCGTCGCTGAACGCCTCGATTCTGTTTTTTGCCAGCATGTTCAGAAAATAAATCCTTTTTCCGGCTCCAGTTTTGGCGGCAATTCCGTTTCACCGAGCATTTCTTTCAAATCCCGCTCGATGGTATTGCACATCGAACTCATGGGAATGTCGGTGATTTTACTCTCAAATGGGTCTTCGTTTACCTCTCCGACTTTACCCATGACGCCGAATACGAAAGCGACCAGAATACTAACGGGGATCATCAGTTCGGGCACGCCCATTTTGTTAAAATCGGTAATGAGCGAAAACGGCAGAACCGTCATAAATACGATCAAAAACAACTTGGTAAAAAAATGATACTGCCGCAGCAGCGGGGTGTTTTTGATGCGTTCGCAGGCGCCCTGGAAATTGTTGAAACCGGCGAGGGTCGGTTCCAGACTGATGTTGTCGAATGCGCCCAGGATTTCCGTACGCATGCCTTCCCTGATCCGTACCCCCTGCATCTGGAGCAGGTAATTGGGCTTGTTCGTTTTGCTACCCAGGGCAGTGAACTCGTCTTTGGAGACTAAATGCTGGAGTTCCTCCCAGGTATTTTGCCGGCGCAGGTGCAGGCGCAGGGCATGGGCAAATGCAATCTGGCGGTAGATCAACTCGCGTTTGTAGGCATCCGCTTCGCCGGCCGCGGCTTTCCCGGTAGCTGCGGCATGATCGGCGTTGGCGATAATTTGTCGGGCGAAAATGCGGCTGTTGTTGATAATACCGCCCCATATCGTACGCGCTTCCCACCAACGGTTGTAGGCGTTGTTGTTGCGAAACGCCAGAAAAATCGCCAGCGCGCTGCCCAGAATTGCCGCTACCGAAAACGGCAAACTGACTTTTTCCAGGTGTTGGTTGTGGTACAGAAAAAAGACCGCTATGGAGAGCGCCGACGAAGCGATCAGCTCGGCTTTCATGTAGCGGGCAACGGCAAAAGGGTTGAATATTTTGCGCAGAATCATTGCTTTTCCAGTGGTTTCAGGTCATAAATGCTGCGAATCGAAGAAAACTCCTTTTCCATATTCAAGCCAAGGTCGATCAATTTGCCCGTCCGTACATCGAAAACCCAGCCGTGAATTTTCGGGAAACCGCTGCGGTACCACGACCGCTGCACGTGGTCGATTTTGATGATGTTCATGCACTGTTCCAGCACATTGAGTTCCACCAGCCGGTCGAATCGCTGGTGATCGTCGGGGATGGCTTCCAGTTCGGCGCGGTGCAGACGGCGTACATCGCGCAGCGTTTGCAGCCAGCTGTTGAGTTGCCCCATGTCGCTCGGATGCAGGGCTGCTTTGACGCCGCCGCATTCGTAATGCCCGCAAACGATAATGTGTTTGACCTTCAAATGCTCCACCG
>JANRLZ010000283.1:0-6930 GCA_033762055.1 Saprospiraceae bacterium | reverse complement strand
GAGAATTTCGGACGCCGAAGCGCTGAATCCGTTTACCATAACGATCAGCGGGCCGCCCCACTGCACGCGCGAATCGTTGTCGCGCATAATTTCGGTAGCACGGGCACGGCTTTTCACCTGTACAATGGGGCCTTCTTCGATGAACAGGCCGCTCATGGTCACCACATCGCGCAGCGAACCGCCGCCGTTGTTGCGCAGATCGAGAATAATGCCTTTTACCGACTCTCTTTTGAGTTTTTCGATTTCAGCCGCCACGTCCTGGGCGCAACTGGTACGGCCGCTTTCGAAATCGGCGTAAAACTTGGGCAGATAGATATAGCCAATGCGGTCTTGCGGCGCGCTGTTTTCATTAAGAATCAGCGATTTGGCCAATCCTTCTTCCATGATCACCACATCACGGGTGATGGTAATAACTTTTTCAGTGCCGTCGGGTTTCTGGATGGTGAGGGTTACTTTACTGTCTTTCGGGCCGCGAATTTTGCTCACCACATCGTCAATGTCCCAACCCATTACATCCACCGATTCAGCGTCTGACTCGCCCTGTGCGACTTTCACTACCACATCTTTGGGCTGGAGTACCCCTTGCTTCCAGGCGGGGCCGCCCGGTACGATCTCCGTCACTGAGGTTTTTTCGCCATCGCTTTGCAGGCGGGCGCCGATTCCTTCGAGTTTGCCCGACATTTGGATGTCGAAATTTTCTTTTTCGCGGGGCGAATAGTAACCCGTGTGCGGATCGAAATAATTGGTAATAGCATTCAGGTACACCTCCAAACGGCGGTTGCGGTCAAATTTCTGGAGGCGCTTGAACCACTTGTCGTATACATCCAGCACCTTGGCGCGTTGTTCTTTTTCGAGGGTGTTAAAGTCTTTTTTCTCGCCTTTGAACTCGGGTTTTTCCTGCTTGTCGAGTTCTTCATTGACGCGGCTCAGCACCTCGTACTTCATCCAGCGCACCCAGCGGTTGCGGAGTTCGGCATCGTCTTTGGCCCATTTCAATTTGTCGCCGTCGGCTTCAAATTCGTCGTTTTTGGAAAAATCAAGCGGCGAAGCGAGGATTTCGCGGTACCAGCCCTGGGTTTTAACCAGGCCGGCATCAAGCAAAGTGACGGAACGGTCGAAAAACTGAAAGGTGCCGGCATTCAGCTGATCGTCGAGCTGCAGCTCAAAGGGTTTGAGCTGATCAACATCCGACTGTGTAAGGAAACGCTTGCCGCCGTCCACATCCTTGAGATACAGGCTATAGACGCTTTTTGAAAAGTTATCGTCCATGTCCTTCGGCTGGAAGTGGCCGCGGGTCAAAATTTGCGAAATGGTACGAATCAGTGCGGCATCGCGTTCCGGGGTGCTGGTCGGCGCCCCGTTTTGAAACGGGTTGTATTCATGGAACAACAACGCGATACCCACAATGCCCACAATAGAAAAAAGGGCAAGCGACGATTTTATTTTCATGTCGTGGAGAAATTTGTCGAAGTCAGGTTTGCCAAAATGGCGAGGTAGAATCTGCATGACCGAGGTGTGTTTTTTGAATGGACAAAAGTAACGGAAAAAGGTTTCAGGTACGAGGGGCCGATTGTTTAAAGAATTTGCAAACGCAAGATGCAGGCCTTAGTGTACGGCTGGCGGATTTTTTCTACAAAAAAACAGAATCGGGCGTTGAGCGGGGCGCCTGAGCATGTATAGATTTTCCTGATCCAGCGTAAGTGTACAAATTTAATTTTGGGCAAGGCGGATTGAGGGAATTCTGTACATGCTCTGATGGTGGCGGCCTTCAAAACAAACTTAACTGCGGACTTTTGAAACGCTCGTGCAGATCGAGATTAAAAGCCGGCATTTTCCGGTCTTTCATGAATTTTTCTTTCGCAACGCGAAACTGTGCGTGTACGATCTCGGCGATGTTGCCTTCGCCGCGCATGCGTTTGCCGAATCTTTTTTCTTCCAGACTGCCGCCATGCGTGTCGCGAATACGATTCAGCACCCGCTCGGCGCGATCGGGCATGGCCTTGCGGATCCAGTCTTCAAAAATTATCCCTACATCGCCGTTCAGGCGAACAAGGGTATGCCCGACGCCGAGCGCGCCGCGTTCGGCCACGGCTTTTACCAGGGGCAAGACCTCGTGGTCGTTCAGCCCGGGAATGATCGGCGCCATCATCACAAAAACCGGAATGCCGGCTTTACCGAGCGTCTCCACGGTTTTAAGGCGTTGTGCGACCGTGGCGGTGCGCGGTTCGAGAAATTGCCGGAGTTCTTCCTGCAGCGTGGTAATGCTGATGGCGACGTGACAAAGATTTTCAGCGGCAAGTTGTTGCAGGAGATCGAGATCGCGCAGTACCAGGCTGTTTTTGGTAATCAAACCCACCGGATGGCGGTATCTCCAGAAAACTTCGAGGCATTCGCGGGTAATGCCGAATTGCCGTTCGGCCGGCTGGTAAATGTCGGTATTGCCGGCAAACATGACGGGGGTGGCTTTCCAGGATTTTTTCTTCAGGGTCTCCTCCAGCAACTGCGCCGAATTTTTTTTCACCAGAATTTTTCTTTCAAAATCCAGTCCGGCGCTGTAACCCCAGTACGGGTGCGTGTTGCGGGCATAACAATAAATACAGCCGTGCTCGCAACCCTGGTAGGGGTTCATGCTCCAGGCCATGGGGATATCAGGGCTTTCCACCTTGTTCAGGATGGTTTTGGGATGCGTTTCCAGGTACTGGGTTTTGAGCGCGCCGTCGTCCCAGTCGGCCTCTACCAGGGCCCAGTCGAGCGGTTCGGGGCTGCGTATGATTTTTTCATACCGCGAAGGCGGATTGATCTGTGCGCCGCGACCTTTTAAAAAGGCCGCTTCTGTTTCCGGGGAAGATGGTTTGGGCATGGATTTTTTTGCAAATTTAAAACAAATAATTTTAATTGGGTTGATATTGTTTGGGAGGTTGATGGGTTGAGTGAGGTTTATGGGGTTGAGTCGTGCAAGCCCTGGCAGGAAATTTGCGAATAATGGAGTGTTTCCCGTATTTTGCAGCGGGTATTCGTTCCGTTCATCATGTACTTTCTGCCTGCCGAGCGACTGCGTCTTTACCGCAATTTCAAGGCCATCGAAGTCAACGACTTTTATGGCATTATCCGCTTTTACGAAAAACAGGAAGACGGGATTCGCGCACTTGATTTCGACGAGTACCTTGATTGTACGCTGAGTTACGCCAACGCGCTGTTTGAAGCCGCCGACCATGGCAAACACCTGGTCATGTGCGATCATTTGCTGGAGTTGGTCATCATGCAAAACGTGGATAACTGGGGCGGGGAAGACCTTTACCACCGCTTGTTGTTCAAAAAATCAGCCTCTCTGTACCACCAGCAGGAATACACCCAATCGGAGCGAATTTTGCGTGAAATCATCAAAATTTACCCGCACGACGCTCTGGCCGCCGTGTATTTAAACAAGGTTTTGCTCCGCCGCAAACCGGACTGGCTGTTAAAGGCGCGCGCATTGACCGTCGTGTTTGCCCTGCTGGCCGTCGTCGTTATCGCGCTTGAAATTCTGGCAATTCCGGCCTTTTTTCCGCACCTTCTGCAACCTTGTCAAATCGCCCACAACCTGCTTATTGCCCTGAGCCTCGCTACGCTCTCTATCGCCGAAGCCGCGCATGCGCTGCGTTGCCGGTGGCGGACCCGCCGCTTTGTCGGTAGCGCCCTGCAAAAAAAGCAGCGCGCGGGGCGAAGGGTTTGATGCTATGATTTTCAGGTGATTAATTCACGCTTCCCGGTCTCGCCTGCAGCGATTCCTACCCCCCCGCCAACGCTTTTCACCCGGTTTCAATACCTTTGCGCCGACTGCCAAACCAGTCATCTATTTCAGCGCAATGAAAAATCTTTTCTTCTTCTTTCTTTTGGGTTTATTCGGGCTGCAAGCCTGCTCTCAATCGCCGGCGGGCAGCGCCGCCGCTTCCGCCAATGCCGTCGTACTCGGCAATTCTCCCGACAACGCCTACCAACTGGTAAAAACCGAAAGCCAGTCGAACGGCCAAACCCTGACACAGTTGAGCGTAGTCCGCCTCTCCGACCAGACAACAACGCCGGTGTGCAAAACCAACAAGGAACCTAAATTTTTCTGGTCGAACCAACAACCCTACCTGATTGCCGAAGGCGGAGAAGCCGACAGCATCAACCAGCGCGAAGTGGTTATTTTCGACCTGAACAACATGAACGTACTCAAAAGAAAACAGGGCATTTTACTGGCATTCGACAATATCAACGAAGTCATGCTGGTGTACCGCCTCACCCCGGAACGTCAGGTCATCGGGGTTATTCAAATGAAAACCCCGCAATTCGAAACCGTTCGCGAGATCATCGCGCTGTTTGAAGAAAAAATACCGGTCGTTATTTTCCAGCCCGGCGAACGTATGGTTAAAATCAAAGCCTACACGACCGGCGGTGCAGCCATCAGCACCGCTTTCAAGTACTGACGATCTCGCATCTATCTACATGACGACCGCTGCTTTCCAGTCGGCCATCTGCGCCGGCATTCCCGCCCAACTTCCCCTCGCTCGCCCGCTCGACCCCTCGGTAAGCCATGCGCCACGCCGTGTAATCGAAGGCGTTTTGTCGGAAAACGAAAAAGTGCTGGCACTGCAAAATGCCTTGCGCTACTTCCCCCCTGCATGGCACCGGGAACTCGCTGCCGAATTCGCCGACGAGATGCACCGCTACGGCCGAATTTATATGTATCGCTTCCGCCCGGAATATGCCATGCATGCCCGGCCGGTAAACGACTATCCCGCGCGTTCACGGCAGGCGGCGGCCATCATGTTGATGATCCAGAACAACCTCGACCCAAAGGTGGCCAAACACCCGCATGAACTGATTACCTACGGCGGCAACGGCGCGGTATTCCAAAACTGGGCCCAATACCTGCTCACCATGCGCTACCTGTCGGAAATGACCGACCAGCAAACCCTGGTGTTGTATTCCGGACACCCGCTGGGACTATTCCCCAGTCATGCCGACGCGCCGCGAGTCGTAGTCACCAACGGGATGATGATCCCGAATTATTCCAAAAAAGAAGACTGGAACAAATACAACGCCCTGGGCGTCACCCAATACGGACAAATGACGGCGGGGTCGTTTATGTACATCGGGCCGCAGGGCATTGTACATGGCACTACCATTACATTGCTGAACGCGGGCCGTCGCATGGGCCTGGGCGATGCGCTGGCAGGAAGGGTGTTTGTCACCTCCGGACTGGGCGGCATGAGCGGCGCCCAGGCGATTGCAGCGGTCATAACCGGCTGTGTGGGCGTCATTGCAGAGGTGGACGGCGATATGGTGCAGCAACGCCTCACCGACGGGTATATTCAACAGGAAAACGTGTTCAGCGACCTGGATGCGTTGCTGTCGCGCATCGAAGTATGCCGGCAGGCACGGCAGGCAATTACGCTGATTTACCACGGCAATATCGTGGATTTGTGGGAGCGATTTGTGCGCGACAACATTCGGATTGAACTGGGTTCCGATCAAACCAGTTGCCACAATATACATGATATGGGCTATTGCCCGGCGGGCTATACCTTCGAAGAAGCCAAACAACTGCTCATCAGCGACAAACCCCGTTTTATGGAAGAAGTGCGCGCCACCTTGCGGCGGCATGTGGCGGCCATCAATATCATGAGCGAACGGGGGATGTATTTTTGGGACTACGGCAACGCCTTTCTGAAGGAAGCCGGAGCGGCCGGAGCAGCGGTGTACAAGACGCCCGGCGACCCGGAACTCGCCTTCAAATACCCCTCGTATGTGGAAGACATCATGGGTCCGCTGTGCTTCGATTACGGGTTCGGACCATTTCGATGGGTTTGTTGTTCGGGCGACCTGGCCGATCTGGAAAAAACCGACCTGATCGCCGGGGAGGTGCTGGAACAAATGTTGCACGAAGCCCCGGAAGAGATCAAAGGGCAAATACGCGACAACCTCAACTGGATCCGCGGGGCAAAGGTTAATTTGCCGGTGGTGGGGTCGCTTTCGCGCATTCTGTATGCTGATTCGGAAGGCCGCATCCGAATTTCAAAAGCATTCAACGATGCCATCGCGCGCGGCGAATTGCGCGGTCCGGTGGTGCTGGGGCGCGATCACCACGACGTGAGCGGCACCGATTCGCCCTTCCGAGAAACCGCCAATATCTACGATGGCTCGCGCTTCACCGCTGATATGGCGGTACACAACGTGATTGGCGACGCATTTCGCGGCGCCACCTGGGTGAGCCTGCACAACGGCGGCGGCGTAGGCTGGGGCGAAGTGATGAACGGCGGCTTCGGTATGGTACTCGACGGATCGGCAGAGGCCGACCGCCGCCTGCATGCCATGTTGTTTTGGGATGTGAACAACGGTATCAGCCGGCGCGCCTGGGCCCGCAACCCCCACGCCATCAGCACCCTGCAACGCACTATGGCGGCCTACCCCGATCTGAAAGTGACCCTGCCCGCACTTGCCGACGAACAATTGGTGCGGGAAGCCCTGAAGGCTGGGTAAAAGCATGGGGCACTGTGTTTAGGAATGGACGGATAATAGACTTGTTGCGGTGGAGGCCTTTGGCGATTGGAAAGCCATTTTTCCGACTGGTTTCGTTAATCTCGCCTTAGGCGAGACACCGAATATGCCTGATTTCGACTGCAAAATTTGCCTGCCCAGTCAAAAAAACGACAATTCCACTCACTCAAAGCCCTCCACCGCAACAAGTCTAATATGCGGACTTGTCGAATTTAACGAAAAATTTTGTTTCATCACAACGCCGTCTCTCTGAAGGTTTTAAAACTTTCGGGGAGGCACGCCTGTTTGTACAAAATTATATTTTGTGCAATTAGAAAGGGTACACATTTTTCAGGTAAAAACCTCATTGAAGTTCTTTGACAAATCGGAAAAGAAAATAAGGACTCCGTGATAGTTGTTCTTAATGGC
>JANRLZ010000282.1:0-7311 GCA_033762055.1 Saprospiraceae bacterium | reverse complement strand
GAGTTACCTTCCATGGTGGAAGAATATGTGCCTTCCGGTACGGCAAAAACCCTGGAAAATCTGATCAATGCCATTGGCCATGATGTGCTGCTGAGTCGCTCCGGCCCCAATGCATGGGAGATCAAACAAGGGAGCGCCACCATCATTATTACCTATCACGACAAGAGCGGACTCATTTCGGCCGATGCAATTTTGTGCGAATTGCCTAAAAAAGACATCAAACCGCTCTATGAATACCTGCTGCGGGAAAACTACCGCAATGAAGCGCTGACCCTCAGCGTACATGAGCAGGACATCGTGCTTTCGCTGCTTATTTTTGATCGTTATTTGAACGAAGAAACCGGCAAGACCATGCTCCGCAATTTGTTTGAGCAAGCCGATTTTTACGACAACAAGCTGGTAGAGGAATACGGCGCTACCTGGAAAGCGGAATAATCGGATGGCATGCAGGAACACAGAGCATTTTGAACCACCCTTTCTGTTCTCAACCCATCGTTATGATTGCAAAAACGCCCCCTCCGCCTTATTATGCGGTAATTTTCACCTCACTTCGCACCGATGCCGAACACGAAGCCTACTCCGCCATGGCCGAACGTATGGTCGAGCTCGCCGCCCAACAGCCGGGTTACCTTGGCATGGAATCGGTGCGCGACGGACTGGGTATCACCGTTTCCTACTGGGAAAGCCTGGAAGCCATCCGAAACTGGAAGGTGAATGCCGAACACCGCCTGGCCCAGCAATATGGGCGCGACAAATGGTATAGTACCTTTAAAACCCGTATTTGCAAGGTAGAGCGGGATTATGAGATGGGTTTATGAGGTGGAGAGGTGGGTTTATGGGGTTTAGGGAGGTTTATGAGGTTTAGAAATGGGTTTATGGGGTTGATAAAGCTTAGGTGGGTTGCCTCGAAAGATCAACCCAATCAACTTTTATACCTCATCACCGTCCCTAAACCCCATAAACCCTCTCTAAACCTCATAAACCCACCTCATAAACCTTAAAACAGCTTCACGCCATACATCATCAACCACCCGAGAGCGAGGAGCGTGGTGGCAATAACCACGCCGCGCATGGCGCGTCCCCAGCGGCGGCGGCGGAACAGACTGAGCGGATAAAGATTGATGGCAATGGCTACAATGGCAAGGGTGCGTTCGCGGAAATTTTCAGAGAACCCGATGCCGCTGGCTGCGCCTTTGATCTCGAGCAGGGAAAACAGGTTGTAGAGCAGAAAAAAGCCGGCGGTGGGCAACAGCAAACCGTAAAGCAAACCCACCCAGATTTCGTCGCGTTGGAGCATAGTGACGGGTGTTAAAGATTTTCCAATTGTTTTAGTGATGCAATGGCCGGGTAATTGGTCAGGTCGTGCATGGAAGGAACGATGGAGATGTAGCCGTTTTCGAGCGCCCATACATCCGTGTCGTCGGCATGATCGTTGTTCACGAATTCGCCGCTCAACCAATAATAGGGTTGTCCGGCCGGGTCGCGACCTTCCACCATTTTTTCCACCCAGCGCGCGTCGGCCTGCCGGCAAACCCGCAGGCCACGGATTTGATGAGCGGGTAGTTTGGGTATATTGACATTGAGTAGTTGTCCGGGCTGGAAAGGTCGTGCCAGCATGTATTCCATCACCTTGCGTACCCAGGGTTTGGCGGGTTCAAAATCGGCATCGAAGCTGTAATCGAGGAGCGAAAAACCAATGCTGCGGATGTTTTCCAGGGCCGCTTCCATGGCGGCCGAAAGGGTGCCGGAGTAAATAATGTTGATACTGGCATTGCTGCCGTGGTTGATACCCGATACACAGAGGTCAACCGGGCGGTCTTTGAGCACCACGTGTTTGGCGAGTTTGACACAATCAACCGGCGTTCCTGAACTTTCCCAGGCCTCGATACCGGGAAACGGATTTACTTTTTTGAGGCGAAGCGGATCGTGGATGGTGATGGCGTGACCTTTGCCGCTTTGCGGCGAATCGGGCGCTACGACGATCACATCACCCAGACTGGCGGCAACTTCCACCAGTGCGCGAATACCGGGGGCGACAATGCCATCGTCGTTCGTAACAAGTATAAGCGGTCGGGACATGGGGCGAAGGTAGGCCGGATCGGCGGTTTTAGAGCGTGGTACCTTGTATAAGAAAATTTAATTTTGATACGTTTTCCTCTTTTTTAGCAGTGAAAATTCGACATCTCACTGATATTCAGGCTTTTTTCAAAATTCTGCCATAACCTTGCAGCAAAATTTAATAACACCCACACCCTTTCCACCAGCAAAATTCTTTGCCATGAAACAGATCGTCCGCGCGTTTGTCGCATTTTTTATCACCCTTCAAAGCCTCTCGGCGCAAGACGTCACCTACGTCCTTTTCAACCGCGATTGCATGAATCAGTTGGAGTATCGCTATTCGTACCCCAATGTTAAAGGCGACAATGCTGTCTGGGCGTACTCCATCAAGCCCAATATGCTGGAGCACTATGTGTTTATGACGGAAGGCGCCGGTCATTATTCACCGGAGTTGCCGGAAGGCGCCATCACCTGCCGCAATCTGGATCTCGACGATGCGTACGTGGCGGCCGTTAACCGCGAAACCCAACAAATGATCATCGTTTTTCAACGCCAGAGCGGCGGCTACTGGCTGATGCCGGTAGCTTCGGCTACGCTGGTGGCGCGCAACGGGTCGCGCTATTGGGTGCGGGCAAGCCAAAGTTCATTCCAGTTTGACACGCTTCGACTGGTGAACGAACAAAATCTGGCTGTTACCGGCTCACCAACTGCCGCCTATTTTTCCGGCGCCAAACTCAATAATTGCCTGATGGAATATTCCTTCCATTGCGAGCCGGTAAAAAGCGGACAAATTCGCTCGGATTTTCAGTTTATCCCGGGTATTGGCGTAGTGAACGACCGCACCGGCAACAGCGCCTCCCAGGCCATGGAGAATGAACTGCAATTGGTAAAAGTCAATGGCATGACGCTCGACGATTATATTCGGACGGCTTGCCCGGACGGGCCGGGCAAGATCAAAATGTCGAAATACCAGAAGCCTGCCAACTACGGCGACGAAAACTTTGAAGCCGATAAAGAGATGACTTCCATTATGCAAAAAGAACAATCCGGCGAGGCTCCGGCGGAGTATGATGTCAGCGGCATTCAATGCGCTGAAGACTGGGAGCCGGGTACCCACATTGTGCAAAAAGGTGAAAATCTGCGCGCCATTGCCCGTACGTACAAGATCAGTGAGCAGAATATCGTCAAATGGAATAAAATTCAAAACCCCGACCGGATCGAAGTTTGTCAAAAACTCTGGCTGAAACAACCCCCGGCCAACGCCTCCAGTACGCGTAAAGGCGCTGTAAAAGCCCAAACCTACGATGCACAACCCGCAACAGCCGGTAAAACCGTAAAAACACAAGGTACCCAACAAGCTCAAAAAGGCATTCAGAAAACGGTAACGGAAAAAAGTTACGATCCCAATCGGCCCATCACGCATTCCGACGAGTCGAAAGACGCCAACGATTATGAATATTTTCAATCGGAAGAAACCAAAGGCGTTCGGATTCACACGGTTCACCGGGGCGAATATTTGTACAAAATTGCCAAAATGTACGGCTGCCCGGAAGAGTGTATCCGTATCGCCAACGGCTTTTCCTTAGAAGGCGATGAACCTTTAAGTATTGGCCAGGAACTGATTATTCCGGAATGCACCTGTACGGTAAACGGCAAGGTGATTAAATCCTCTGCTGCGGCTACCGGCGGAAGCGCAGTAAAAAAACAACAACCAACGGTTAAAAAACAAACGCCCGCAACGACGGAAAAACAACCCTACGATCAGCGCAAAAAACCACGCGCCAGCATCCTTGATACCGACGAAGGTCCGGCTATGTATGGCAATGAAGAGGAACCCCGGAAAGACGAAAGTCAGCCTGCGTCCAAAACCAACCGTTTTGAGGAAGAACCATTGTACGACGACGAAGCCTCCCGTACCAACACGAATCCAAAATCCAAAACCAAACCCAAGAAAGGGGAGAACAAGGTGCAGTTATTCAAGGAACACCACGTTAAACAAGGCGAAACACTCAACTCTATCGCCGCCAAATACAAAGTCAGCGCCTCCGAACTCTCCCAGGTCAATGGCTTGAACCCGAAAGAGGCCCTTGTGCCGGGAAAACTTGTTTTGATCCCGATTGACGCCGAGGAGGAATAACAGAAGCGGGGGGATTTTTTCTGTCATAAAAAAAGGGTCGGCTTCATCAAGCCGACCCTTTTTTTGAGGTCGAAATCCTTCTATAACCATCAGCTCATGTGCTGGAAAGCCCAAAAAAGCAGGACAAGGTGAAATGCCAGTGCAAAGAGTGTGACGAGCGATTTATTCTTTTTCATAAGCAGGAGTGTCGCCAATCGGTTTTGGTGCGACGTGCTATTAATGCCAAAAGGCGTGCCATTCGTGTACGGTAAATTGTTATTAATTTTTAAACGCGTTGATTTACAAGAATTTAGATGTGTAAAAAAATGAATTCAGGTTTTTAGGCCCTACTTTTTCACGCTGTTTTTTAATTCCGGATTACCTTGGCTCCGCCAAATTTTTTGCCCTTACCCATATTGCCGGACGATGGTCGTACACCATCGTTTATTTGTTCATCTTCCGAACCAGGTTCGGGAAACAACCTTTATTTACACATGAGCCTTTTTCGACCCGGTGTGCTGCATGGGCAGGAAGTCACCGATTTGCTCAATTATGCCAATGAAAACAATTTTGCCTTGCCGGCCGTCAATGTGATCGGCACCAATTCGGTGAATGCCGTGCTTGAAACGGCTGCTGCTGTAAACAGCCCGGTTATTGTCCAGTTTTCCCATGGCGGCGCGGCGTTTTTTGCCGGAAAGGGATTGTCGAACGAGGGCCAACGGGCTTCCATCCTCGGCGGAATTTCTGGCGCCCAGCATGTGCATGCCATGGCCGAAGCCTACGGGGTACCGGTGATTTTGCATACCGATCACTGTGCGCTTAACATTATTTCCTGGGTAGACGGCCTGCTCGATGCCGGCGAACGTTTTTACGAAAAAAACGGCTACCCGCTCTACAGCAGTCACATGCTCGATCTCTCGGAAGAGCCGCTGCACGAAAACATCGAAATTTCAGCCAGATACCTCGCCCGAATGGCAAAAATGGGGATGACCCTCGAAATCGAACTCGGTGTTACGGGCGGAGAAGAAGACGGGGTGGATAACTCCGATGTGGATTCTTCCCGTTTGTACACCCAGCCGCATGAAGTGGCCTATTCCTACGAACACCTGAAAAAAGTAAGCCCCAATTTTACGGTGGCTGCCGCTTTTGGCAATGTACACGGCGTTTACAAGCCCGGAAATGTGAAATTACAACCGGTTATCCTCAAAAATTCGCAGGATTATATTCGCGAAAAGTTTGGCCTCCATGGCAAAACGCCCGTCAATTTTGTCTTCCACGGCGGCTCCGGTTCGGCCCAATCGGAAATTCGCGAAGCCATTGAATATGGCGCAGTGAAAATGAACATTGATACCGACATGCAATGGGCCTTCTGGGATGGCGTTCGCGGCTACTATGAAGCCAAACGCGGTTATCTACAGGCGCAGATCGGCAACCCTGAAGGCGACGACAAACCCAATAAAAAATATTACGACCCGCGCGTATGGCTCCGTGAAGGCGAAAAAACATTCGTTGCCCGCCTTCGCCAAGCCTTTGAAGACCTCAACTGCTTGAAAAGAAACGAAAAATAAATGATGAATGATGAATGATGAAAAAATCATTCATCATTCCTCCTCATTTGTATAAACAGGCGAAAGGAGAGTCTGTCTCTGACCATGCGGCCCGCTTGCCAGTCGTATTTGGCATTGTCGAGCAAGTGGATGTTGTTTAAGCCATGAGAATATATAATGGCGGGCTGGAAGCGACACTTCCCCCATTTAATTTCGGCGCCAAGTCCCAGATCGAGGGCGTAGCGTTCAGGCGAAATGTGGAGTAATTCTGTGGGGTTTTTCGACAAATTCCATCCGATCCGACCCCCAAACAGCACGCAGGCGCGCAAGGGTGTTTCTCTTTTCCTTAAGTCGGTCACTACCAGGTGCAAGGGCAACTCAATATCCCAGAAACGATAACTTCTCAGGCCATCCTGATCAAAAAACACCTGGTTGTTGTTGTAGGCTACCGAGAGCGCAGGCTGGAACGACAAGCCTCTCCAAAGACGTTTTTGAAGACTGAATCCCGCGGCTCCACCCAAATGCGGGCGTCGTGGTTGTACGGCGGCATTCTCGGGCCGCCGTGTGTTTAAAGGCTGTATGCCAAGCGACTGGGTTTCGGCGCTCACAACAAAGCCCCAGACGAAACGGTTGTTTGCTTTGTTTTGTGCAAAAATTGTCTGTGTTAATAACAGCAACAAAAAAGCGGTATAATTTTTCATCGAAAAAACAGCCTCTGAAAGGTGAGTCAACACGACAGAATATTCCCCTTGGTACTAATTCGCAGTGGCGGGTTGCCTTTACAGGAATGGATGTCGTTTGTCGGCACTGCGGACGGGTTGGAACCTGAATGGCAGGAAAACGCAGTGCAACAGTTGCGCAATGCTTTTGATGAAGCCTTGCTTCTCCTTTCCGAATCGCCGCTGCGCACCCTTGTGTATAATGCCCGAAAGCGCTTTTTCCAACGCCAAACCCTTTCTGAAAACACCTTGTCCGTCATTCGTGCCGAAAAGCAACTCGCCGGCTTGAATGAGGGTATCCGGGCTTGGGAGCGGGCACTTGAACAGGTACAACGACAGGAAACCTCGTTCGAACAAGACCTGTTAAAAAATTACAGCGCACTTCAGAAACTCGCCCGAAATACCTCCCTGCAACGCGCCTTGCTGTTTGCCAGCCACGATCTGCTGGATCGTTTGCCCGATTTCGCTGAAAAAATGCCGGATCAATTGGACAAAAAGGATCGTCGCACAGCATTGTCTTTGTTCCAATATGCGACCCGGGCATTGTTTAAAACATCGCCCCTTAGCAGGTTTACCACCCTGCAATGCCTTGATTTATCGGGACACGAAATCACCGAATGGCCTGATAGCCTGGGAGAAAAAGTATTAGTGACGCCTAATGTTGCTATTCTTCCTGCCATTTATGCCGTTTTGTTGCGGGATCCTGCCTTTTTTCAATCTTTGCGACTGGTGCTGAACCCCTGCGTTACGGCGGTGCAAAAGCCGCTCTCGTGGGTATATTTCGACGGAGAAAAAGAGGCTTTTCAGACGCTTTTACCCGATACAGTGGTCGAGTATGTTGTGGAAAAGTTACTTGAAACCCATCGGGCAG
>JANRLZ010000281.1:0-5075 GCA_033762055.1 Saprospiraceae bacterium | reverse complement strand
CCGCATTGTCATACTTGATTTTGTGTTGTTGATCGTTTGCCTCTCTTTAATCTGGGCAACCTGCGGCAAGGCAAAAGCAAAATCTTCCAACCCGCCGGTGGAAGTGCCTGCCATGCCGGCGCCGGGCGACACTGCTGTTGTGGCCGACATGCCTGAACTGCCCCTCGAACCGCGCAAAGTATCGTCGCGGGTACTGACAAAAGGGATTCCGGATACCACGCCTTACCTGACATTCGAGCCCGATTTGCTGCAAGCCATGTACGAGCAAGTCAACTACCTTCGTCGACGCGACGTGCCGGCACGCGGCGCTTCCGGGATACAGAAAGCCGAGATGCAACGCACCCTCGAACTTCTTCAGGGAATCAACCTGCTCGACCCCAGCGTATTGCTGACTACTTTCGATTTTTATCAAGTCAATACCGACCTGAAAAACCATCGGGTACGCATGACCGGCTATTACACGCCTGTTATCAGAGCCAGCAAGACACAGACTGCCGAGTTTAAAGTCCCGCTGCTGAAAAATCCGGGCACAGGCATCCCTGGCCCTTCCGCCATTTGGGCAGGTGCACTGGCAGGCCGTGGCCTTGAACTGGCCTGGTTACGCAGCGAAAAAGAAGTGCGCAACGCCCAACTCCAGGGCAATTGTCTGGTAGAATTTCCCGACGGAAAACGCAAGCACCTTGGTTTCGGAGGATCGGTAAAAGGCCCCGGCGGGCGTTATGTTTTTTTCACGGAAGTGGATGACCAGGTGTTGGGTTGCGGCACCTTCCCGCTTACCGCCCGCTATTCCATCGCAGTTGATTTGAAATACATTCCACTCGGCGCTACGTTACTGGCCGAATTACCCGATCTGGACCCTGCTGGCCGACTGAAAGGCTATACTTACCGCATTCTTTTTGCCCAGGATCGCGGTGGAGCCATCCTGACTACCAAACGGATGGATTTGTACTGCGGCATCGGACAGAAAGGCTTGCAGGAAGCCCGGAAAATCAATGGCCTGGGGCGGCTTTGGGTGATGCTCCCCAAAAGATGATTGATCTCCAACCGAAAGTGATTTGCAAAAAAACCGGGATCTAACCCTCTAAAACCAAATCCATCTACCCGGGTTCTCATGCAAATCACAAAAATCCTGGTAAATATTTCGCCCCTATCGGATTTCACCTTGCCATGCTCTCTTTCGTTTTACAAATTTTTCGCTTCATCCCATTTCCTGTTTTGTATGTCCTGTCGGATGTTATGGCCTTTTTCTTGTATCATGTGATTGGCTATCGGAAAAAAGTCGTGATTGCAAACCTTAGCAGGGCTTTCCCTGTAAAAACCCACCAGGAAATCAAACACATAGCACGCGCTGCTTATCGCAATCTGACCGATGTTACGCTGGAAACGCTCAAATCATTCACATTGTCGGTGCAGGAAGTGGAACGGCGCTGCCTGTGTCTCAATCCTGAAATCCTGAACAATTACCTTGATGAAGGCCAAAGCCTCATCCTGACCGGCAGCCATCTTGGCAACTGGGAATATTCCGGCCTGTCTATGCCGCCCCAATTTCACGGCACAACGGTAACTGCATACAAACCGCTGACAAACAAAAAGATGGATGCCTATCTTAACCGTGCGCGCAGCCGAACCGGCATGGAAATGGCCGCAATGGATGAGGTCTTCCGTGAAATACGCAAACGAGGCGGCGAGCCCACCGTCTTTATCCTGCTCGCCGACCAGTCGCCCAGCAGCCGCAAGAGCGCACACTGGGTCGAATTTTTGGGGCAGGAAACGGCGTCTTTACCCGGGGCAGATGTTTTGGGCCGAAAATTCGGATTGCCGGTGTTATATTACCGGGTTCGGCGTACGCAACGTCGCGGATTTTATGAGGTAGATTTTCATGAAATATGTAATAACCCGACTGTCGCCGAAGAAATGTCCATCACCCGGGCTTTTGCCAAACGCCTGGAAGCAGACATCCGTGAACATCCCGAACAGTGGCTCTGGAGTCACAAACGATGGAAAATGAGTCGTTGATCGAACAACTGACCCATTTTTTCAGGAAGTACAGAACTTCCGCGCCGGCGAAATGCCTCGTTTCATTCTTTTTAAGCCAACCAGTATGCGCCCTTTTTTCTTCATTATCCTTGGTCTTCTGTCGGCCTGCCCGGCTTTTTCCCAAAACAAACAACCGATCGAACACACCGACGTGCATCGCTGGCGCAAATTGGAGCAAACCAAAATAACGCCCGACGGACGTTGGGTATCCTGGTCGCTAGTCGCTGTCACCGAAGGCGATCCGGCACTGCACCTCTGGAACGCTGCAACCGGCACGACGACCATTTTTCCCCGCAGCACCGATGCCGTATTCAGCGACGATTCACGCTGGCTGGTTTTTCGCACCAAACCTGCGTTAGACACCCTGAAAGCCCTGCGCCGTAAAAAAGTCAAGGACGAAGATTTACCCAAAGATACGCTGGGGGTTTACGAACTGGCTACCGGCAAATGGGAGAAAATACCTCGTTTAAAATCATTTTCTATACCGGAAAAATGGAGCGGGTGGCTGGCATTTCAAATTGAAACCGAAAAGCCGCCCGTCGCACCCAAAGACAGCAGCGGAACCCGATCCGGCGCTAAAACCACTGGAAACAAATCGGCTAAAAAGTCCAAAAAAGAAGACAAGGACAATGGCTACCGGCTTTTGGTGCAAAACCTTGCTACCGGAATACGTGATACTTTTGCTTACGTCAAGGAGTTCACCCTTGCCAAACGCGGCCCCAGATTACTGCTGCACAGCACCGGACGCGGCGATACGCTCACCTTTCGAGCCAACCCCCAAGCCTTGCAAAACGGCGTTTACCTGCTTGATCTTGAAAAAAATCATCTCCGGCCATTGCTACGCGCCAAAGGAAAATTCCAGCAACTTTCGCTCGATGAGTCCGGTACTCAGGCGGCATTTTTGGCCGATCTCGATACCAGCCTGGCGCGCATTCGTCCGTGGCAACTGGCTTTTTGGGAATCAAAACAGGATTCAGCCACTTTGATTGCCGGCCCCAAAAGCGCCTTTTTACCAAAATCAAATCCGAAATACCCGGAATCGCCGTTCCAGGAATGGAACCTGAGCGAGCATGCACGTCCTGTTTTTTCAGAAGATGCCGGGAAATTGTATTTCGGCATGGCGCCACCGCCGGTACTGAACGACACTACGCTGCTCAAAGAGGAAATTGTTGAAGTGGAAGTATGGACCTGGACCGATAAACGCATGTACACGCAGGAAGAAATCAGGCTGGAAAACGAAAAAAAACGCGCCTACACAGTGGTTTATCACACCGGATCGCGCCGATTTGTACCACTCGGCTCACCGGAGCTGCCTGAAATGCGCTTTGAAGAAAAGCGCAACAGCAACCTGGCACTGGGTATCGCAGAAGAGCCGTATGCGCAGCACCTGACATGGGAGGGCGCTGCACACAAAGATTTGTACGCCGTCAATCTGGAAACCGGCGATAAAAAGTTAATTGTCTCGGACTTGCGCTGTAACCCAAGGATTTCTCCTTTAGGAAAATACATCCTGTGGTGGAGCGATCCCGACACCGCCTGGTTTTCCTGGAATGCCCGCACCGCTGCCGTCAAACGGCTGACCGACAACCGTGGAGTGCCATTTTATGATGAAGACACGGATGTGCCCGATTATCCGGGCGAGCACGGCCTGGCTGCCTGGCTGGAAAATGATGCCGCTGTGTTGATTTACGACCGGTATGACATTTGGAAAGTGGACCCTGAAGGGTTGCGCCGGTCGGAGCGGCTCACCCGGGGGCGGGAGACAAAGACGACTTTTCGTTACATCAAACTCGACCCGGAGGCAAGGCATCTGGTGGCCAATGAACGGATCCTTTTGCATACTTTTAACGAAAATGATAAAACGGAAGGGTATGCATGGCTGCCATTAAATAATCTTCAAATTGAATCCTGGGCGGGTGGAGATTATGTTTACAGTCGAGCGCCGGTCAAGGCCCGCAAAGCCGACGCACTGGTTTTTACCCGGGAAAACTTTCACGTTTTTCCCGATTTGCAATACCTAGAAAAAAGCGGTGCGACGCCCCTGCGCATCAGCAATGCCAATCCGCAACAAACAGAATATCGCTGGGGAAACATTGAAATGGTGGAATGGACTTCGCTGAGCGGAGAAAAAATAAAGGGCTTGCTGGTCAAACCCGAAGATTTTGACCCGGCGAAACAATACCCCATGATCGTAAATTTTTACGAAAAGTTGTCGGACGAGCTGCACCGCCACCGTTCGCCCGATTTTCACCGTTCGCAGATCAATTATACGGTATACGCCAGCCGCGGATACCTGGTTTTCGCGCCCGATATTCCTTATCGCATCGGGTATCCCGGCGAATCGGCATACGATGCCATCATGAGCGGGGTAACCCACCTGATTGCCAAAGGTTTTGTGGATTCCAAACGTATTGCCCTGCAGGGGCACTCCTGGGGTGGTTATCAGGCGGCCTATCTGGTTACACGTACCCATCTTTTTGCCTGCGCCGAAGCCGGCGCGCCGGTGGCCAACATGACTTCTGCCTACGGCGGTATTCGCTGGGAATCGGGTCTGAGTCGCTCATTTCAATATGAACGCCAGCAAAGTCGTATCGGCGGGTCGTTATGGGAAAAACCCAAACAATACGTAGAAAACTCGCCGCTGTTTGCCCTCGACAAGGTGGAAACGCCTCTGCTGATTATGCACAACGACAAAGACGGGGCCGTTCCCTGGTACCAGGGTATCGAGTTGTTCAACGGTTTGCGCCGCCTGAACAAGCCGGCCTGGTTGCTCAATTACAACGACGAACCGCATTGGCCGGTAAAACTGCAAAACAGAATTGATTTTCAACGCCGTATGCAGCAGTTTTTTGACCATTACCTGCTCGCTGCGCCGGCGCCAAGATGGATGACGCAGGGGGTTTCACCCATTGAAAAGGGGATATTACAGGGATATTGAGTAACCGTTTATCGTAATGCGAAATGCAACAGGAACTTGCCCACATCAGTCTGGTCGTACGTGACTACGATGAAGCCATTGCCTTTTACACCCAAAAACT
>JANRLZ010000280.1:0-3361 GCA_033762055.1 Saprospiraceae bacterium | reverse complement strand
ATAAACAAGGGTGATTTACGTTATGTTGACGAATGATGGCAAAATGTTGTCAGACAATAACCCGGGCAGTTGCATCTTTGCCTGTTATGAAAAACTATCTTTCCTTGGTTAAATTCAGTCACACCGTTTTCGCCATGCCCTTTGCCCTGTTGGGTTTTTCAATCGGCGCGCAGGTGGCAGGAGAAGGTATGAACTGGCAAAAGTTATTGTTGGTGGTGGTATGTATGGTTACGGCACGGAATGCTGCCATGGCCTTTAATCGCTGGCTTGATCGCGATATTGACGCAATCAATCCGCGTACCCGTGTGCGGGAAATTCCGGCGGGTTTGGTTCGGCCACAGGCAGCGCTGGCGTTTGTGATCGTCAATTGCCTGATCTTTGCCGGCGCTACCTGGTACATCAATCATTTATGTTTCCTGCTATCACCGGTGGCCCTGGCGGTTGTGCTGGGGTATAGTTATACCAAACGTTTTACCTGGCTTTGCCACCTGGTACTCGGCCTGGGATTGAGCCTGGCGCCAGTGGGTGCATACGTCGCAGTAACCGGTAATTTCGACTGGATTCCTGTGTTGTACGGTGCAGCGGTGCTGTTGTGGGTTGCAGGTTTTGATGTGATTTACGCCTTGCAGGATGAGGATTTTGACCGCTCGCAGCGCCTCTACTCCATGCCTTCGTTTTTTGGAAAAAAACTTGCCCTGCGTATTTCCGAATGGATGCACCTGGGTTCGGCCCTGCTGATCGTGCTGGCGGCCCGGCATGTAGTTTCTGCCCTTCCGCAGACAGGCTGGCTGCTCTGGGTCGGCACGGGTATTTTCCTGCTGTTTTTACTTTACCAACACCGGCTGGTCAAGCCAGACGATCTGAGCCGTGTAAACATGGCCTTTTTTACCACAAATGGTTTGGCCAGTCTGACTTTTGGCGCACTGGCTATTCTGGATGTTTGGTGGTAAATATTCCCGGCTAAAAAAATGTGCATGGAAGGTTACTTTCTTGCGGAAGAAGAAATAGATGGTCAAAATCGCATCTTTCGCATGAAAAAACAATTTATCCTTTCGCTCGCCTTTGCAACTTTTTTCCTCAGCATCCAATGGAACAATCTGACTGCCCAATGCAGTAGTTTCAACGCCTCCACTTATCAGGAAAGAGGCAAATACAAAACTACCGGCGACGCTGCGCTCGATCAGCGTTTTAACGATGAACAGGAATACCTGGAATCATTTTTCGGGGTTAAAGTAGATCTGTTCATGCTCGACGACCGGGGCGCCCCCAACGCATGGGCCAAATGTGACCATCCCGAACATAAGTGGACTTACGACGGGATGATTTCGTTTGGCTTTCACATGCTTCAAGACCAACTCTGGGGAAACGGGAAAGGCAGCCTCGCCGTAGCAGGTGTACTCGCCCACGAATTTGCCCATATCTACCAATGTAAAGCAAATACCCCGTTCGGCTATGGCAATCACCGCCGCGAATTGCAGGCTGATTTTCTGGCCGGATTTTACCTGGGAAACAGAGGGTACGTCGCCGAATCCCGTATCCGGGAATTTGCACAGTCGCTGTTTGAAATCGGTGATGAAGAATTCTGGGACAAAAAACACCACGGCACCTCCGAACAGCGTGTGACCATCATGTATGAAGGCTTTAACGCCCGGAACATGACGCTCGAACAGGCCTTTGAATACAGCAATCAATTGCTGCGTACCGAGGGTTACAACCGCGGCGGCAGCCCGAACAAAAACGTTAACTCAACCGCTCCTACCCGCACACAACAACGCCCGGTCGTAGCAAAAACACCCCGCCCCCGTCGCGAATTTCAAGACAGAACCTATGTCCTGGGCATTGCCAACACACCTTACCTGTCGTACAGTCTCGATTCGATTCAAACGTATGGCATATCGGTCGGCCAACTGAAAAATAAGGAAATTGGCGTGTATGGCAATTTTACCTTCAGTCCATCTGCCTTCGAATCGGGTGAATACTACACGATCAATGATTATGGCCAAAGCAGCGACTCCTACACCATTCTTCAGCCAACAGGACGGCAAAAAGTGGGGCGCTGGGAACTCATGCTGGGTATTAACAAAAAACTGTTCCGCCCATTCTGGCTTCAACTGGGCGCCGGTGTTTATCGTAGTAAAACCTTGTGGGAAGTTAACCGCTACTACGAGTACAACGGCGAATACCAGTCTACCAACTGGGTAGTAAATACCGACCGGGCTACATTCGACCCTGCCATTGAAGCAGGCCTGGTGCTGAACTTGAAATGGCTGACGCTCAATTATTCTATAAAAAATTACGGGCTTACTACCACGCAATGGTTTCAAAAAATCGGCATTGGTATCTCGTTTGAAAGTTATTAATGCCACAAAGCTGCATAAAAAAAAGCATCGTCCAACTGGCGGACGATGCTTTTTTTATGTCGTAAAAGGCAAAAAACAGGTGCTATTGTGCAACTGCCAGCCGCTTCAAAATGGTCCCTTTTTCATTTTGAAGGCTGATGATATACAAGCCTGACTGCAAACCGTCGGTTGGAATTTCCACCAGATTTTCTCCGAAGGAAAGCCGAACCTGTTGCTCCTGGCATTTGCGACCTGCAGCGTCAATAACGGTCAGCACCGCTTCCAGGTTATCATCGGCCGTAAGTGACAGTTGGGCCGGGTAGCCGGCGTTTACCGGGTTGGGTGAAAGTTCGGCATATACCGATGCCTCGAGGTCGTTGGTGGCTGAAAAATCTTTGGTTTTGAAAATCCCGATTTGTTGCGGAGCAGTTGATTTACACAAATCCCATTCGCTATAAGGGCGAACGCGCCAGAACAGGGTGCGGTTATTGGGCAGACCGCCGCTTACCATCAGCGAGGTGGCGTTGTAAACCGTCTTTGTCAGCAGACGCGGCTGGAACGAACTATTATTAATCAGACTGACGTCAACAGTGTAAAATGTAGCATTCGGTACCGGATCCCAGTGCAGGGTAAAGTCGTTGTACTGCACGGCTTGCGAATCAACAGGGAAGGTCAGATGAACGGAGGCCTCCGGGTCGATGGGAAGCGCCGGTTCGGTGACTTGCAGGTAGGATGCGTGTTCGGTATGCAAATTACTGCGCATGGCTGCAATTTGTTCTTCCGTGAAAACAGCGCCACATGCATCGGAAGAATAACCCATGATAAGTTTTCCGTCCGATTTAAAAGGCACGCCATTGGGGTCGTGCTGGGTCACTATACTTTCGCCGTTGCCGTCACAGTTCCAGCGATAATTCAGGTAGTCCGGACGCGTATCGCAGAAATAGTCGCCCGAATTGTAGCAGTTGGAAAAATCCGTTTTTTCCACTTCGCTGGCCCAGGGGCCATTGCCGATGGTTTCAGGT
>JANRLZ010000279.1:0-2834 GCA_033762055.1 Saprospiraceae bacterium | reverse complement strand
CCCGCTATATTTTGACTGCTTAACCAGTTTTTAACTGCCTGGTGATCGGGGAAGTGCAGGGCGCCGAAATTATTGAACGTGGTTTTGGAAAATTCTTCGCCTACCAACACCAGTTGGTCGAGCGGTAAACCGGCGGCAAATTTTAGCAAGTCTTCGTGCTCCTTTTGGCTTTCGTGCCCCAGTTCGCGCATATCGCCCAAAATGGCGATGCGGCGATTAGCCGGCATGGCGGCCAGACTTTCCAGGGCCGGTCGCATGCTGGAAGGGTTGGCGTTGTAGGCATCAAGCAGGATAGTGGCGCCGCGTATTTGGAGCAGTTGTGAACGGTTGTTGGTCGGGGTATATGCCTCCAGGGCTTCCTTGATTTTATGAGCCGGTACTTTAAAATAAATACCGAGCGCAATCGCCGTCATTACATTTTGGAAATTATGCCGCCCGTACAGCCGGGTCGTCACTTCCACCCTTGGCCCGTCATCGGAAAGGAAAGCGGCCCGGACAAAAGGCATATCGGTCATCATCTCCACTTCTATGATGCCTGGTTCCGGTTTTAGTATGTCTATTCGATTATAACCAACCAGCATGGGCACTTTTTGCGCCATTTCGTGCAGATATTGTTCCGAAAGGTTGACAAAAGCACAACCGTGGTTGTTTGCCAAAAAATCAAATAGCTCCCCTTCTGCCTTCATAACGCCTTCCAGACTGCCGAAGCCCTCAAGGTGCTCTTTACCAATGTTGGTGAGTAATCCGTGTGTGGGTTGAGTAATGCGGCATAACTCGGCGATATCCCCCGCTTGATTGGTACCCATTTCTATGATTGCGACTTCAGTGCCGGGCGGCATGGCCAACAGGGTGAGTGGCACACCAATATGGTTGTTAAAATTCCCCTTCGTAAAATGACAGGGGTAATGCGCCGACAACACAGCAGAAACCAGTTCTTTGGTGGTGGTTTTTCCGTTCGAACCGCCAATCGCTATTACGGGAATTTCAAACTGCCGACGGTGGTAATTGGCTAAATCCTGCAAGGTTTTCAACACATCCTGCACCAGTAAACAGCGGGGATCTGTACACACCTCCGGGTCATCCACAACGGCGAATGCAGCACCTTTTTCGAGGGCTTGCAAGGCGAAACGATTGCCATCGAAGGCTGCACCGCGCAAGGCAAAAAAGATACAGCCCGGCGGCAGTTGCCTCGAGTCGGTACTTACCCGGGGGTGTGCCAGGAAAAGGGAATACAATTCGGAAATCAAAATCATCTTGGCTGTGATTCGTTTGACTTTGGTGATTGATAAGTGATTATTTAATTCTTATTCCGAGTAATACACACGTTTTACCCTGTCTGAAATATTGGTAAACACCTCGTAGGGAATAGTTTGCAAACATGTTGCCAGCGATTGTACCTGCGGGGCTTCGCCGAAAATAGTCGCCTCATCGCCTACCCTGACCTCAGGCAGATTCGATACGTCAATCATGGTCATGTCCATGCAAATATTGCCTACTGTCGGAACTAATTGCCCGCGCAGCATTACGCGGTAACGTCCGCCTCCGGCCAGGCGTAAAAAACCGTCGGCATAACCGATGCTGATGGTAGCGATTTTTCCGGCTTGCCGGAGCGGCCCGCTGTTGCGGTTGTAGCCCACGGTTTCTCCTTCCGCCAAATGTTTAATCTGACTCACCGTGGCTTTCAAAGTATTCACGACGCGAAGTTGCCCGCTCATTTTTTCCCCGCCAATCCCGTACAATCCGATTCCCAGGCGTACCATGTCGAAATGATAGTCCGGCCAGCGCTCAATACCGCCGGTATTGCAGATATGCCGCAGTGGCTGATAACCCAATGTCGAGGCGATTTGGGCATACATTTCCAAAAAAGTGGCAGCCTGGCGATGGGTAAAATCATCGTGCGCTGCTGCATCGCTGGCGGCGAGGTGTGAAAACACCGATGCTACCCGTAAATTGGAATGTTTTTGAAGCAAGTCCCTCAGTCGCGGCATATCGGCGGGTTCAAACCCAAGTCGGTGCATACCGGTGTCGAGTTTGAGGTGAACGGCTAAGGGGGAATCGCCGGCAGCCTGTATGATTTCTTCGAGCAATTCGAGGCTGTACACTTCGGGTTCGAGGCGGAACCGCGCCATGGCATCAAAACTGTTTGGTTCGGGGTTCAAAACCAGGATAGGCAGATTAACCCCGGCTTCACGCAATACGATTCCTTCATCGGCATAAGCGACTCCCAGGTAATCCACCTGGTGAAACTCAAGCAGTTTGGCTACCTGGGCCGATCCTGCGCCATAACCTTCTGCTTTCACCATCACCATGATCCTAACGCCGGGTTGCAGGCAGCGCTGGTAGGCTTTCAGGTTGTGTGCCAGGGCTGCAAGATTGACTTCCAGCACGGTTTTGTGTGCTTTTTGTTCGAGACGGCGCGCAATTCGTTCAAACGCGAAAGCACGGGCGCCTTTGATCAGGATGGTTTCCTGCCGAAACTCATGTTGTGTAATTTGTTGAAGGAAATGATCGGTGTCGGGATAAAAGTGGGCATCTACCCGGGTGGGCAACTCATTGCGTATGCCCTGAATTTCCGTGCCGATACCGAACAAACGCCCCACATCCTGTGTGCGCATTGCTTCGGCAACCTCACGCCAGAGCGCTTCGCCGGGCATGCCGCTTTGGAAAATATCCGATAAAATGAGGGTTAATTTTCCTTTTCCGGCTTGTTGGCGGGCAAATTGCAAGGCCAGACGCAAAGAAGCCAGGTCGTTGCTGTATGCGTCATTGATGAGCGTACATCCCTGTATGGCGGCTTTGACCTCCAGACGCATCTCGATCGGCTCGAGGCGGAG
>JANRLZ010000278.1:0-3749 GCA_033762055.1 Saprospiraceae bacterium | reverse complement strand
AGAACAGTTCCCGATTCACTGCTCCAGTAGTTACTGTAGCTGCCGCGACCACCCAGAATGCCATTGTTAAAGTCTCTTGAGCCTGCCGCAGGAAGGAACATATTATTTCCAATTTTTTTTCCTGCACCATAATTGGTAATGCTTTCGTTCCAAGCACCAACATTGGTCCACGTATTATTTGCAATAACCCCACTCCACTGCGCATAAGTGGGTACCCGATAGCCAGCCGGACATGGGTCGTTGGCAGTTTTGACAACGGATAACCATGCATCATCGGCGGCACTTGTGGTGTTCCATCCGATGATACTACCGCTATTTGCTTGAGAGGAACCAGAGCCGGTTGGGCCTGAAGCAGCCTGTTCTTTTTGTCCCCATTGCCAATATCCGCCATTAATCTCCCAACTTGGCTCAAATGGGTCAACATTCGTACTTGCTGAACCCAAATTGTAACACATGAATGACTTCCATTGTCCAGGTGTTACAAATGCCCCGCAGCTTGGTGCATTTACGTTTATCAAAACATTGCAGGATTGACCGCCTAAATTTATTGAGAAAATTGCTGAGCCTATATTAGATGGCGTACCTGTCAGTTGATAGATAACACTCCCATTCCCGGATGTGAAATTGCCGGCAGATAATGTCGCCGTAAGACCTGACACCCCTACAGAGGAAACCATTTGAGTGCTATAAGATCCACCATTACCACCCGTGTAAGGTACAGAAAAACTGGCTGACCCCATCAATTCAACTGCCATCCAAGCCACCAACGTGCCATTTAATTGAACATTGTTACAATTCAAACTGCTCACCGAACCACCGGATGAGGTCACAGAAATTCCTATGCTGCAATTTTGTCCTCCTACTAATATGTTGAAATTCGCCGTACCCGTACCAGACGGCGTGCCGTTCAACTGATAGGTCAGATTTCCACTGCCGTTGTTGAAATTACCAGCAGACAATGATGCTGTTATGCCGGTGATCCCGGTGGAGAAAACTGTTTGCGCATCGTATGTGCCGCCGTTACCCCCGTTGTAGGGTACCGAAAAACTAACACCTGATATATTTACCCCATCAATCAATGGCGCACTTGGTTGAACGGCGGCGCAATTGATGTTGGTAACCAAACCTACTGGCTGGGTGACGAGTATGCTAACAAAACAACTTTGCCCGCCTAAAGACAGGCTAAATATGGCGTTACCCGCGCCGGAAGGTGTGCCCGTTAAAGTGTAAGTTACGGCGCCATTCCCTTCAGTAAAGCTACCGGCGTCAAGCAAGGCGGTTAGTCCTGTGACACCTGAAGAGTTTGTAAATGCAGCTTCGTATTTCCCACCATTTCCACCCGTGTAAGGTACAATAAAGGTCGTTCCTGATACTGGCTGCCCTACAACTATTGAGCCGCTTAACTGGAAAGCCGTGCAATTTAGTGCTCCAATTTGGCCGGCGTCTTGCTCAGATTTTTTACAATCACTCCATGTGATGATTGCAAAAAGGAAAAGTATGATTCTTGTTTTATTCATTGAAATATTGTTAATTTACCAAAATAGGGCACGCCCGCCTTTACTTAACTTCTGAAACTAATTCACCTCCTTTCCAAAAAAAATCGAACACAGAGACACGTTATGATGAAGAAAGTAAGCGACCATAGTTAATTTGGGAGTGATTGCGCAGCGAAATCAGGGTAGGTATTGTTTTGCCACCAAGCAAAGATACAATTTTTCCTTACGAGCATGTCCGGGAATTATTCCTCTCATAGGCTCATCTTTTTGAAAGAAATATTGATTTGGCCGTTGGCCCAGCGTATCCACGCTTCCGAATTTTCTGCGATTTTCTCGTAATCCTCGGATAGTCGCCGAAAAAAATTTAACCAACCGAAAGTCCGCTCACTGACTCATCGCCACGTAAGCGGCAAGATGCCTTGGGCACTTGGTGGTTTGGAAGAAATCTCGGCCTTGACTCCGAGTTGTTCCTAGTGCCGCATCCGGCGAATAACAAAGCAATGCCTATGTCTCTTTTTCCGCCTCCAGTCGTTGCTCGGCGGTTAAAATATCCCGTATTTCGCCCTTCTCGCGCCTATGGAGCCGAAAAAATAGCCGATTTCATTGCTATGCTATTCGCCGGATGCGGCACTAGCATACCGTCATGAACTCCCCTTAGTAGCCCTGATTCACCGATTTTTACTATCAATCTCAAAGTATCTTCACCCTATTAAACTCCCGAGGAACTTGGTATCAGATGTGTTAATTTGATGGTATATCCGATACAGTGGGAAAGATTAACGTTGGAGTGAATGCCGGAAAACTTTTGCAGAAGCGTCTATATGCACCGGCTAAAGTAGTATTTCTATCATATTCCCCGCCCCAAAAAAAAACGGCGCGCAGCCACCGCCGCGCGCCGTACCTAAAACCGTATCAACCTTTTCAATTCCGTCTACCTTCCGCCGTTTCTAATTTACGGCTACCGACACTGCGTCCGACCAGTCACTGGTTTGTCCATTGGGGGCAATGGCACGGAAACGAAGTTGAACGGCAGTAAGCGGGGGCAAACCACTGATGACAAAGCGTTGGGAAGGTTTGTAAAGACCGTTTTTCCAGGTTTGGCCCTGATCTTCGGAATACTCGCAAAGGTGCAACAAGCGCTGGCGGTTGACGCTTTCCCAGACCTTCAATTGTACTTTCAATTCACCACGTTTGCCGGTGGGCAAGGCCTTGACCATCTCCGGTACAGGCGGGGGCTCTACACTGCGCACAACACGCTCAATGACCCTGAAACCGGCGTCGAGTACCCGGGTGCTGCCAAGATCATCCCGATCCTCCAGCGCTCCGGCGATCACATCAAGTATTTCTATCAGTTTCTCCCGGGCATCGTTTTTGGCCGATACTTCCGTCAGTCCGCGATTCAGGGCGGCTGTAAGCGCTTTTTGGTATTGGCTCAACGCCGTGTCAAGGTCGGGAACAAACTCGACCAGAAATTCGAATGAAGGATTTTCCTGGATGCGTTGCAGCACGGATTTGGCAAAAACAGCCAATTCGGCTTGCGGGGCGTTGCGGTATGCACGCCGATTAATGTTTGCTTTCATGATAAAACATTGATTTGTACACCCGGCTCGCACCGGATGGCAGTAAAAAGTGTACTCGAAAATTGACGATCCGGCCTAAAGTCAGGCGTTTGGATCGACCAGGTTTTCAAATCCAATGAATCAAAATGAAGGATTGCGCAATCGCCTCAGAAAAACCGGCCTTTGCTGGAAGCGCCGATGTGGGTACTAATACGTTTATAGTCGCTCAAACGCTGCCACCTGGTTGGCTCGAAAAAGTGAGGATGGGCCAACTTTAACACCGGGTTTCTGAATAAAAAATGGTTATGTCTTATTTTTTTAACGAATATGAATACATTTTAACTAAACCTTAATTGCTAAAAACCGACCCGTTTTCGCTTCGGTGCACAAAACATTTGTGCGAAACCGCCTCATTTTTGTACCAAACCACTTCGTTTTTGTACTAAACCGCCCCGGTTTTGCACAAAACCGCTTCGTTATTGTGCCGATTCGCTTCGTTTTTGCGCCAAACCGCTTCTTTTTGCACTAAACCGCTTCGTTTTTGTGCCAAACCGCTTCATTTTTGCACTAAACCACTTCGTTTTTGTGCCGATTCGCCTTGGTTTTGTGCCAAACCAATTCGATTTTTCCTCACCGTCTCCCGTCTCCCGTCTCCCGTCTCCCGTCTCCCGTCTCCCGTCTCCCGTCTCCCGTC
>JANRLZ010000277.1:0-3329 GCA_033762055.1 Saprospiraceae bacterium | reverse complement strand
AAGAACACAATGCTGGCAAATCCAAATTCACTTCCGGATTTATCCCCTGGGAACTGGTATATTTTGAAGAAGCAAATTCGCGACAAGAGGCAAGAGCAAGAGAAAAATATCTAAAATCGGCTGCTGGAAGGCGTTTCTTAGATAAAATACTTCTTTGATTTAATCCCTTTCACGGATGAAACACGGGTTCCCCGTCTGACTGGCTTCTGCCGGGCAGGGATTCCCGTACGGACTACGACCTTTATTTATAACGCCTTGTAAGTGAAGAACTTGCAAGGCGTTTTTTTTGATTTATTCCAATTGATGCCGTTATGGGCTGGAAAGTACGCTTCCGAAGAAAACATCATTTTAATTCTGCCAGCACGCGGTCCATTAGCTCCTTGTCAAAGTTCAGGCCATGGAAGTGTGCAAAGTCCTGACGTATCATATCTTCCCAGAAAAAACCTTGTCCGATTTCTGCCCCAGGGTGTTTTTTATAGATTTTGATGGCCATCTCATAATCGTTATTGAACAGATAACTATGTGCCAGATTGCCCTGAATAAGCAGGTCGGAGGGGTGTAGTTCCATGCCTCTTTCAAGGTATCGAATTGCCTCGTCAAATTTCTTGCATTCCAGGAAATGCCATCCTGCTGTATTAAAAAAATTTGCATCGTTTGTAAGGGTGTCCACTCGGGTAATCTTCTGCACCATGGGCAGGCGGGTGCCAAAATAGAACCTTTGGTAACCGGTCACCGCTCCTGCCGGATCCCTGACAAACTGTTTTTCACTCGGGAATTCCACATTGAAAAAATCAATATCACTGGTGAAGTGCATTTTGTAATAAGCCCCCTCCTGAAAAAGATAATACCCGTCTTCCTGCTTTACAATATCGGCAAAAACATTACCGACCCGATACGGACCGGCATACTGACTCAAAATACTGTCGGGAATAGTTTTGGCTGCCCCGGGGTCGAACAATGGTTTGTCTGCCAGGACGCTCCTTAAAGCCTGCAAAGGGATAAGGGCATCGTCATGGTTCATTAAAACGATAATGGTCTTATCCTTGTCAATATGTCTGTCAATAAATGTTCTGTATCCAGGCCAACCTCCACTGTGGTTGACGATGTTGCCCAAATCGGCAAATTCTTCCAAAAACCAGCCAAAACCGTATCGTTCTGTCCACTCATTTGTCACACCCGGATCGGCAAATATGGCCTTCATGCTTTTGGGTGAGACCAGCTTGTTCGTGTACAAGGCCCTGTCCCATTTGAGCAAGTCCATCACGGTTGAGTTCACCGCACCTGCGCCTACTATTCCATCCATCCAAACAGCAAAACTTGCAGTGTCTTCTTCTTCAGGGAGTACATATTTACCCAGGCGTTGAGCATACACATAGCCATAGGCATAATTGTCAATTTTCCGGGGTGCAAGCCTTCGGGAGTAAACAAAGGTTCGGTTCATTTTCAAGGGCTTGAATATGGCTTTGTGCAGATAATCTCCAAAAGTCATACCCGACACCTTTTCAACGATCAGGGCCAAAAGATCATACCCGGTGTTGCTGTAAGTCCATTGAGTGCCCGGTTCAAATTGAAGGGCGGGTTTGTGCTTTACCAGCATGGCGACCACATCCTGATTCGTTGCAATTTTGGACTTGTCAAAAAACAGGTTCCTGTAAATCATATAATCCGGGATACCGCTTGTATGATTCAGCAGGTTCCGGATGGTAATATTTCCATAAAAGGCCAATTCAGGAATGTATTGTGAAATCTTGTCGTCTATGCCCAG
The DNA here is from genome assembly GCA_033762055.1 of Saprospiraceae bacterium. Classification (GTDB taxonomy): domain Bacteria; phylum Bacteroidota; class Bacteroidia; order Chitinophagales; family Saprospiraceae; genus M3007. Next base: position 1,564 of record JANRLZ010000277.1, on the reverse strand, counting down.
TTTCCCTTTCTCTGCAAGGATTACTATGGCCATCGCCGTAAATTGTTTTGATACGGAAGCCAGTTCAAAAATTGAATTTTCATCCAGTTTCTTCCTCGTGGTCTCGTCGGCCAAACCAAAACTTTTGTTGTAAACAATGACGCCCTTTTCTGCCACCAGTACATTGCCATTTATTTTTCCTTCAGCATAAAGAGCATTAAGCAGGCTGTCAATCCTTTGTACTTTGCCCTGTCCGAAAACGAAGTGGGCCAACAGGGTCATGAAAAAAATGGCCGGAAATTTTATCCTTGAAAAATACATTTTGAGCAATTTTGGTGAAAAAAAAGCAGTGTAGCGGCAAAAGTACCGACCGACCTAATCCGGGAATAAATTCGTTGTAAAAGGATGTAACGGATATGTAAAAACTATTCGGAGGCTACGGCGCCGCAAATATTTTTTTGAAAATCCCGGCACAAATGCAATTCTTGCTCCGGCTTCCGCGATTTTTTCTCTTCCCCGATATTGCAACTTTTCGGCTAATTTTGCTCACGATTGCCGTACGAGCATGTATAGAATTTCCTGATCCAGCGAAAGCCTATACATGCTTACGCGCAGCATCTTCACCACCCTACCCTTTCTGTCTGACTTATGACCAAAAAAATGATCCCGGCGCTTGGACTATTTTGTCTCGCCACCCTGCTTTGTTTTTGCAAAAAAGACGACGCCGCACAAAAAGTCGAAGGCCCCTTTTTTCAGTTCCTGAACGATGGTTCCATTCAGATTGATACCGTGGAGCAATCGGCCGATACCTGGGAATACGGCTTTGTGTTCAGTCCCCTGAAAAGTGGCGCCATCACTGATTTCAGCATCAAAATGCCCGCTACCGGCGATTTTACCGTGACGTTGTGGGACTTGTCGGGACAAACGCCGCTTGTACTGGGCACGAAAACGTTGAACTCCGGCGCCAAACACGTGGTTTCGACGCAGGGTATTCCGGAAATTAATTTACAACAAGGCGCCCGATACGCAATTACCGTACGCTCCAACGCATTTTACCGGGTTACCAAACCGGGCGGAGGAGCTTTCACCTTCCCGCGCACCATCGGTGATTTCCGCATCGAATCGTACAATGAAACGGTGAATAACACCGGCGCGCCGCTTTTTGCCGCCACCACCAACGACACCCGCGTGACGCCCTGCGTCAATGTCATCTTTATCGCCGATTAATCAGATAGTATACCGAATGGGAATACGATACGGTCTGTTCTTCCTGCTTTTGCTGGCCGCCCCTTCGCTGGCAGCCCAGCAAATTTCGCTGGACTCCATGATGCGGCTGGAAAAACGGTACCTGAAAGAAGACAGTGTTCGGGCAAAACTGCTCAACGACATCGCCCGGCGCTATTATACCGTTAACCCCAGGGAAGGGGTTCGCTATGCAGAACAAGCCATCGCACTCGGCGAAAAACTGTCAGACAAAAAGTTTCTCGCAGGCGCCTACAGTGCCATGGGCAGCAACCGCCTCAGCATGGCTGATTATCCGGCCGCACTCGATAATTACCAAAAAGCGCTCGACATCAACCAGCGC
>JANRLZ010000276.1:0-13155 GCA_033762055.1 Saprospiraceae bacterium | reverse complement strand
CAATTGCTATCGCTCAACTGGCCATTAAGAACAACTATCACGGAGTCCTTATTTTCTTTTCCGATTTGTCAAAGAACTTCAATGAGGTTTTTACCTGAAAAATGTGTACCCTTTCTAATTCTTGGTCAAAGGTTTGGTTTTTAACACAGCACCTCTAAAACAAATTTGCTATGGATCAGGCAGAAATCACCATGATGGAAAACCTCCAAAAAAACACGGGAAAAAGTTTGGATGAATGGAAAAAGATCGCGCTGGAAAGCGGATTCAAAAAACACGGCGAAATCGTCAGTTTCCTCAAAGAATCCCATTCGCTGGGCCACGGGTATGCCAATTTTATTACCCACAAGGCTTTTGCATCGGATGCCGGCTCGACGGACAACAAAGACCAACTCATTGAAAACCAGTACAAAGGCAAGGAAAATCTTCGCCCTTTTTATGATACACTGATGCGCGAAATCCTGCAACTCGGCGCCGATATTGAAGTGGCGCCGAAAAACTCGTCGGTCAGCCTGCGCCGCAAAAAGCAATTTTGCCTCCTGGAACCCAAAACGAAAACCCGCCTGGAAGTCGGCCTTAACATGAAAGGGGTAGAGGCTGCGGGCAGGGTTGAAACCTGTCCGCCCGGCGGTATGTGTACCCATAAAATGCGGGTGGAGAAGGCGGAAGACATAGACACTGAAATGCTGGAGTGGATCAAAAAAGCATATTCGCTGGCGGGTTAACAGATGTGCATCTGTTTGTGCGCGATACGGCCTTGCGGTCGTGTCGCGCACGTATTTTGGTCATATCCTGCCAAATTTCTACATAATTATGTTACCAAAGCAGCAAAGGGCTACTTTCGCCCTGTCTTGGAACTATTAGTATCCATGATTAATCCATGTGTTGTCATTATCCCAATCCGAAGGCTTTTTTCTTTTTTATTTCAAATCCAAACCTTCACTAGTGTAATGTTAAAAAAACTCCTCACCCTCTTGCTGGTACTGTCCATTATGGGCGCAGTACAGGCGCAATCCATCTGGACAGATGTTGCTGAAAGCGCGCTGCCGACTGCAGGCGAACGCCACATCCATCCCTCCAAATTCAGATCAGTCCGACTGGATATTTCGGCGTTGCGGCCTTTATTGGCGGCGGCTCCCTTGCGTTTCAGTGCTGCTGCCGAATCCAACCAGCGTCCGATTCTGTCCATCCCCTTGCCGGAAGGCGGCGTAGCGCGTTTCGAACTGGAAGAAACCCCGGTCATGCACCCCGAATTACAGGAAAAATATCCGGAGACCCGTACTTATACGGGCCGTGGCATAGACGACCCAACGGCCATGTTGAAATGTGATTTGACGCCGTGGGGCTTTCATGGTATGGTGCGTTCTGCGCTGCGTGGCTCTTATTTTATAGACCCGGCCGTACACGGCAACACCGACTTTTATGTTGTCTACAACAAAAAAGATTATCAGCGTAAAAAAGAAGATCATTCCTGGACTTGCGAAGTTCCCAATCCGGACGGAGCGGCGGAACTCCACCAACACCACGATATTTCTGTTGGAAACGGCGCGGAGCAGGGCGACACCAAACTGCGTCGCTACCGCCTTGCGTTGGCCTGCACCGGCGAATACGCCCAGTTCCACGGCGGAACGGTACCCCTGGTACTTGCAGCCATGAATACTTCGATGAACCGGGTAAACGGGGTGTATGAAACGGATTTTGCCGTAACGATGCAAATCATCCCGAACAACAACCTGCTGGTCTTCCTGAATGCTGCCACCGATCCCTACTCCAACGGCAACGGCGGGGCGATGCTCGGACAAAACCAGACGACCTGCAACAGCGTGATCGGTGCGGCCAATTACGACATCGGCCACGTATTCAGCACGGGCGGGGGCGGCATCGCCGGCCTGAATGTAGTATGCGGAACCAGCAAAGCCAACGGTGTGACGGGTCAGGGTTCGCCCATCGGCGACCCCTTCGACATTGACTATGTTGCCCATGAAATGGGGCACCAGTTTGGCGGCAACCACACATTCAACAACTGTGGCGGCAACAATAGCCAGATTTCGGCGGTCGAACCCGGTAGTGGTACCACTATCATGGCTTATGCCGGCATTTGCGGCGCCCAAAACGTACAATCCAACAGCGACGATTTTTTCCACGGCTACAACATCCTGGAAATGGGCGCTTTCATCTACACCGGCGGCGCCAACACCTGCGCAGAAAAAATCACCACTACGAATCATAACCCGGATGTCAATGCCGGCCCCAACCGGACGATTCCAAAGTCAACCCCCTTTGCACTCACGGCGGTGGGGAGCGATATTGACGGCGATACGCTTACCTATTGCTGGGAGCAGATTGATCCGGGCAATGCCCCTTCTCCGCCATCGCCCAGCGCTACAACCGGCCCCTTGTTTCGCTCGTTCAAAGGCACCACTTCTCCTACCCGGGTATTTCCGCGTTTGCAGGATTTGGTGAATAATGTCAATCCTACCTGGGAGGAGTTGCCCGGTGTTGCGCGTACCATGAATTTCCGTGTTACGCTCCGCGACAACGACTGGCAGGCCGGGTGTACCGACGAAGATGATGTTACGATTACAGTAGCCGGCAATGCGGGCCCTTTCCTTGTCACCTCGCCCAATACCAACGTGCAGTGGTTTGTAGGTACCAACCAAACGGTTACCTGGGATGTAGCCAACACCACGCAGGCGCCGATATTCTGCGCCAACGTTCGTATTACCCTTTCCACCGACGGTGGTTTTACCTATCCGGTCGAACTGGCTGCCAGTGTGCCCAACAACGGCTCGGCGAGCATTGTGGTGCCCAACAATGTATCGAACACCTGCCGTGTTCGTGTAGAGGCAGTCGGCAATATCTTCTTCGATATTTCGAACACCAACTTCCGCATAGAATTGCCGCCAACGCCCACTTTCCTGCTTGGTACCTCGGCCAATAGCGTGAATGCCTGTGCAGACGCGGTTACTACGTTTACCACCAGCATGACCTCTGTTGCCGGCTTTACTGATCCGGTTAACCTGACGGTTGCTGGCGCACCGGCCGGCGCTACCGTTAATATCGCTCCAAATCCGGTGACACCTACGGGCACCGCCACCATTACGCTTTCCGACATTACACCGGCTATGGCCGGCAACTATACCCTCACGCTCACCGCCGAAGGCGGCGGCGTAACCCGCACCGCTACAGTTGGATTGACAGTACTGCCTGGCGCTCCGGGCCTGAGTACAGCCATCACGCCGACCGACGGCGAGAGCGGGGTCGGCAGTGTAGCCGGCCTGAGCTGGAGCAGTGCCGACTATGCAAGTTCATACCTGGTAGAAGTCGCTACCAATCCGTCGTTCTCTCCGGGTTCGATCGTTTTCTCTGAAACCGTGAATGGAACGACCGCTTCGGCGGGTGGACTGGCGGTAGAGACCGTTTATTACTGGCGGATTCGCGCTTCCAACGACTGTGCAACCGGCGATAATTCGGCCACATTTGCCTTTCAGACCGGCAAAACCACCTGTAATCAAAACTTCAGCAGCACAGATGTGCCCAAAACCATTCCGGTAGCGGCTGTAGTTAATCCGGTGAGTTCAAATTTGAATGTTCCGGTCAACAAAACGATTGGCGATGTCAATCTCAGCATGACGGTCAATCACACCTGGGTGGGCGATATTCTGGCCTGGGTGATTTCGCCGAGCAACGATACCGTGCTGCTCTTCGATCAGCCCGGCGTACCGGCCAATTCGGTAGGTTGCAGCGGCGACAATGCCCAGATTACCTTCGACTCGGAAGCGGCGCAAACGGCCGACCAGCTTGAAAATCAGTGCAACCCTGCACCCCCTGCCTTGAGCGGTACGTTTCAGTCCATTGAATCGCTCAGTGTGTTGAATGGGAAAAATGCGCAGGGCCAATGGCGCCTTTTCATCGGCGATAACTATCCGGATGAAGACGGCGGCGCACTCACGGCATGGAGCCTTTCTTTCTGTTTCCCCGACGTCATTGCCGCCGGCAGCCTGCTGGCCAACAATCCACTGAGCGTAGTAAGCGCACAAAGCGGCGATGTCACGACCAGTCTGCTTTCCATGACGCTGAGTGGCAGCGCTGCACAAGGTTTGTACATGTTGCTCAGCGTACCTGCCCATGGAACCCTGGCGCTTAACGGAACCCCCTTGAATGTAGGCGATACGTTTACACAGGCCGATATCAACAGTGGAAATGTTGTTTATACCAATAATGGCGATGCAGCCACATCCGACAGTTTCCAGTTCGACGCACTCGACCAAAACAATGATGCCTGGGTGCATGGCGCCACATTTGTCATCAATATCGTTTCCAATAACCTGGCTGCTACGGCGGCGGTAACCGCTTCCGTTGATTGCAACGGGGGGGAAACGGGCGAAATCACCATCTCGGCCAGCGGCCTCGATGGCAACTACACTTACAGCCTGAATGGCGGCACACCGCAAACCAGCAACGTTTTCGGCGGGCTTGGCGCAGGAGATTACACCGTTGTAGTAACCGGTCAGTTCGGTTTCACGGTTGCTGTCGGCCCAATCACCCTTACCGAACCCACAGCAATTACCGTCAGCACCTCGGTGGCCGACGATGATGTGACCGTCACAGCCGCCGGCGGTACCGGCGCGCTGGAATACAGCATCAACGGAACCAGTTTCCAAAGCAGCAACGAATTCCTTGATCTCCCCAACGGCATTTACACGGTAACGGTGCGCGATGAAAACGGCTGTACCGCCACGGCGCAAGCCATTGTGGCAGTGAATACTCTGCTGGTAGATGTTGATATTCAAAGCGAGATTAGCTGTTCGGGTGATAACAACGGTGCACTGGTTGTCACAGTAGGCGGTGGTGTTGCCCCCTTCTCCTATAGCCTGAACGGCGGCACGGCACAGTCCTCCAACGTATTCAGCAACTTGTCGGCAGGCGCCTATACGGTTGTTGTAACCGACGACCTGGGCCTCGTTGCAACTTCCAGCGTCGTTGTACTCGATGAGCCCGATCCAATTGTTGCCTCCGCTCTGGTGGTGTTGAATGCCATCAATGTGAATGCTTCCGGCGGTACCGGTAACCTGGAATACAGCATTGACGGAACAAACTTTCAGGCCGGTAATGTCTTTACCGGATTGAGTAATGGCCCTTACACAGTTACTGTACGTGATGAAAACGGTTGTACTGCCACAACGCAGGCTACCGTCAATGTCACCCCGCTTTCCGGTACAATAGACCTAACCGCTATTCTCTGTTTCGGCGATGTTGCTTCTATCACGGTAAATGCCGTGAATGGCATTCCGCCGTACGAGTACAAACTTGACAATGGCGCCTACCAGAGCAGCAGTACTTTCAACGGCGTAGCAGCGGGTACGCACACCGTCAGCATTCGCGATGCCAGTGGAACGGTGTTCCTCGTCGGTCCTTTCACGATCAACCAGCCGACGGCTTTGGTCGCAGCGGTAACGGTAAGCGGTAATGATGGCATGCTCAACCTGACGGGCGGTACGCCACCTTATACGTACACCACCAATGCGCCCAACATTGACCTTCAAAATCTGCCCAACGGCACCTATAGTGTAACGGCTACCGATAACAACGGTTGTACGGCTACTACTTCGTTTACGATCAACGTACCGCCGTTGACGGTCGGCACTGTTAGTACCAATGTACTTTGCAACGGCGGCAACAACGGCTCCATTACCGTCACTGCATCAGGCGGTATTGCACCCTATGAATACAGCCTGGATGGTTCGGCCTTCCAAAGCAGCAACGTTTTCCCGAACCTGAGTGCAGGTAACTACACCGTTACCACCCGCGACGCAGACGGCAACCTGAATGTGACACCAGTTACAGTATCACAGCCTCCGGTACTCTCACTCAGCGCCAATGTGAACAGCAACACCATCACGGCTGCCGCTGCCGGCGGTACACCCGGCTACCAATACAGCCTGAACGGCGGCGCACCGCAAACAAGCGGCACCTTCGCCAATCTCAGCCCGGGCGCTTACACCGTAGTAGTAACGGATGCAAATAACTGTACGGCTTCGGTGAGCAACCTGATCATTATGTCCGGCACGGTTGAGCCTTCCACCGAATGGGGATTGAGCGTTTCGCCCAACCCAGGCACCGGTTTGTTTGTGGTAACCATGCAAAATGCGCCGGCCGCCATGCGCGCCGAAGTATTCGACGCAACGGGCCGTCTGCTTCGTTCACTCGACTGGCAATCGGCCAATGGTCAGATGAGTGCTACGCTCGATTTGCAACAATATCCGCAAGGCGTGTACATCCTGCGTCTCAACGACGGCAAAAATCAGGGCGGCGTTCGACTGATCAAACAGTAAAACAACCTGCACCTGAACATACCAGACACCCGGTCGGCACAGCCGTACCGGGTGTTTTTTTTATCGTTCCATAGCGGCTAACCAGATAACAACATCATTCCAAAAAGCGATAAGGCCTCCTTCTCCCGCCATCCTGCCTACACAAACCTGTCAATACGCGTGGTTGGTAGAATTCCGGGAGATTTTCATCGGCCTCCGGCGCCGGAGTATGTAACATTGCCGCTTCTGTTCAGCAGAAACTCCTTTCTTATGCGCCTGATTCTTCTCTTTATCGCCCTTTTTATCGGACTCACTCCGCTGGTTGCTCAAAAAAAAGAGGAACCCAAAACAAAAACGCCCGACAAACCGGTCTGGCTGAATCCAGCGACGTACGGCGGTTTAAAATTCCGAAGCGTAGGGCCGGCCGTTACTTCGGGCCGGATCAGCGATTTTGCTGTTAACCCACATAACCCGGCGGAGTATTATGTCGCCGTGGCATCCGGCGGCGTATGGAAAACGGTAAACGCAGGTACCACTTATTCGCCCATATTCGACGGACAAGGCTCGTATTCCATCGGTTGTGTAACACTCGACCCGACCAACCCGAATGTAGTATGGGTGGGAACGGGTGAAAACAACAATCAACGATCGGTCGCCTATGGCGATGGCGTTTATAAAAGCGAAAACGGTGGAAAAACCTGGAAAAACAAAGGATTGAAAAATTCCGAACACATCGCCAATATTGTCGTGGATCCTTCCAACCCAAATACGATATATGTGGCTGCCTACGGCCCGGTCTGGAGCGACGGCGGCGAACGCGGCGTGTACAAATCCACCGACGGCGGTGAAACCTGGACTTGTGTGAAATCGGTCAGCGCCTATACGGGTTGTAACAACCTGGTCATGGATCCCCGCGACCCTAAGGTGTTGTACGCCGCTTTTCACCAGCGTCAGCGCAAGGTATTTACCTACATCGGCGGCGGACCGGAATCGGCGCTGTTCAAAACCACCGATGGCGGCGCTACCTGGCAAAAACTCGAAGGCGGATTACCCGGCGGCGACCTGGGCCGCATCGGCATAGATGTTTCTCCCGTGAATCCCGATTGGGTGTATGCCGTGGTAGAAGCCGGCGATAAAAAAGGGGGCGTATATCGCTCCACCGACCGCGGCGCGAGCTGGAACAAAATGAGTGATACCTACACCAGCGGTAATTACTACCAGGAACTGACTTGCGACCCCAAAAACCCCGAGCGTATCTTTATCACCGATACCTATTACAAATACAGCGACGACGGCGGTAAAACCATGCGCAACCTCAGCGAACTGAACAAACACATTGACAACCATTGCATCTGGATTGATCCCGACAACACCGACCACCTCCGCGTAGGCTGCGACGGCGGTATCTATGAAACATGGGATTTCACCGCCACCTGGGAGTTTAAACACAACCTGCCGGTAACGCAATTCTACAAGGTCTCGACCGACAATGCCCTGCCTTTTTACCATATCCACGGCGGCACGCAGGACAATCTGAGCCTGGGCGGTCCGAGCCGTACGACCAGCGCCAACGGCATTCCCAACTCCGACTGGTATGTGACCAGTATTGGCGATGGCTTCGAAACACAGGTGGATCCCACCAACCCCGACATTATTTACGCCCAAAGCCAGTACGGCGGTCTGGTGCGTTTCGACCGCAAGAGCGGAGAGTCGTTGTACATACAACCTCAACCCGGCGAAAACGAACCCGCGCTGCGTTGGAACTGGGATGCGCCGCTCACCATCTCCTCACACCAGCCGACCCGCATTTACATCGGCGCCAACAAAGTGTTCCGCTCCGACGACCGCGGCGAAACATGGAGCACCATCAGTCCCGATCTTTCCCGCGGAGAAGACCGCAACAAATTCGAAATTATGGGCAAGGTGTGGAGTGTGGATGCCATTGCCAAAAACGGCTCAACCGATATTTTCGGACAAACCACCAGTATCGCTGAAAGCCGCCTCGACGCCGGCCTGCTTTGGGTAGGCACCGACGACGGTCTGCTCTGGCTGACCCGCGACGGAGGCGCCAACTGGGAGAAATTTGACAACCTTCCCGGCGTGCCTTCGCGTTCGTACGTTCATCAGGTGATTGCTTCGCAATTTGATAAAAATACCGCCTACGTTTGCTTCAACCATCATCGTTATGGCGATTTTAAACCCTATTTGTTAAAAACAGGCGATGGCGGCAAAACCTGGAAATCGTTGGCTGCCACCCTGCCCGAACGCGGCAGTGTGTACACCATCGCCGAAGACCATGTGGATCGCAACCTGTTGTTCTGTGGCACCGAGTTCGGCGTCTTTTTTAGTCCCGACGGTGGCGAAAACTGGCTGGCACTCAAATCAGGGCTTCCCACCATCGCCGTACGCGACATCGAGATACAGCGGCGCGAAAGCGATCTGGTGTTGGGTACTTTCGGGCGCGGTTTTTATGTGCTCGACGATTATTCGCCGCTGCGCAATTTGCAGGCGCAAACTTTTGAGCAGCAGGCTGCCATTTTCCCGGTAAAAGACGCCTGGATGTTTGTTCCGAACATGCCTTTGGGTTTGCGCGACAAAGGACATCTGGGCAGCAGTTACTATGCAGCACAGAATCCGCCGGTGGGCGCGGTATTTACCTACTGGCTCAAGGATGATATCAAAACCCTGAAAGCCAAACGCCAGGAAGCAGAAAAAGCCAAATTCGAAAAAAAGGAAACTGTGTACTATCCTGATCTCGAAGCCCTGCGCAAGGAAGACGAACAGCCGGAGCCGTACCTGCTTTTCACCATCACGGATGCCTTCGGCGAGGTAGTGCGACACATCAAAACCGATGCTTCGAAAGGGCTCAAGCGCCTCGTGTGGGATTTCCGGTACAACACCCCGGCGCCGGTAACCGGCAGGTACACCCCGGCGCCCGATCAGTTGTTTGGCGAACCGGAGAAAGGGCACCTTGCCCTTCCGGGTACGTACTATGTGAGCCTTGGTAAATTTGAAGACGGACAATTAAGTCCGCTCGCCGGTCCGGTGGCTTTTCAGGCCCAATCGCTCAACAATGCGACCTTGCCTGCAACCGACAAAAAAGCCTACCTCGATTTTTGCAAAAAAGTGAGCCGTTTGCGCAAGGCCGTGAGTGCGGCAAGCCAGATCCACGGGGAAATGAACACCCGATTGGGGCATTATCAGTCGGCCATACACGATATGCCGGCGCCGCCACAGGATTTATTGAAAGAAAGTTATGCTTTGAAACAGCGTTTGAATGCAGTGAGTTTGCAATTGAATGGCGACCCAACGCTGGGGCGTCGCGAATTTGAAACTCCGCCTTCGATCAACAGTCGTGTCGGGTTGATAGAGGGTGGCATGTGGAACGTCACCTGTGCGCCTCCCGGTATGTATGAAGAAAACTACCAGATAGCAGCCAGGCAATTCTGGCCGGTATTGGAATCACTGAAAGCGATAGACCGCGATTTGCAGGCGCTGGGTCAGAAAATAGAACGTGGCGGCGCACCGGCGACTCCTGGTCGCTGGCCCGACTGGAAAGGTTGAGAGTAGGCTCCTTCGTACTTATTTTGAGATCATCCCGAATTTGGCCAGGTAGTGGTCCTCACGGGCGCGCATGGCGCGTTCCTCATCCGGTGTTTTGTCGGAATAGCCCGCCAGGTGCAGGACGCCATGTACCAATACCCGACAAAGTTCATGTTCAAAGTCGACGCCCAGGGTTTGTGCATTATCGGCCACCCGTTCGGAACTGATGAAGATATCGCCATGAATCCGGTCGTCGGCGTACGGAAAGGTGATGATATCGGTATAATAGTCGTGGTCAAGAAATTCCACATTGATTTCGCGCAGGCGTTCGTCGGAGCAAAAAACATACGTGACCTCGACCAGGGTTTTACCTTCCTCTTCGGCAACGGCGCTCAACCAGGCCATGAGTTGCCCCGTATCAGGCAATTCAAAGGCAACATCTTCAAAGTGAAAAGAAAATGGCGTTTCCGGCGCTTCGGTCGGGAAATCGGGAAATTGCATGATCAGGTACAGGGAATGACACGCACGGTGACGGAGGTGGTGAGTTTACAGCCGCCTTTGGTGGTGACGGTTACTTCGTAAGTGCCCTCTTCGCGTACCCGCAGGAAACGTTCGTTTGCGCCGGTATTCCACAAAAAACTTTCATAATCGCCCTCTGCTTTCAGGATGGTTTCCCCGCCCTTGCAAATGGTCGTCGGACCGGAAATATGGACTCCGGCCGGCCCGGAAACGGTAAAATTGCCCGTAGTGCGCTCTTTTTTCTCCGGCGTCGGCACGGCTTCCGTTTGAGAGAAAAGCAGGCCAGGGGCGCAGAAAAAGGCAAAAGCCAGGCAGGTAAAGGCGGCAATCTTCTTCATATTGAAAAGGAGATAAGGAACGATCAAAAATAAGGTCACGAATTCAGGCTAAAGATTTCGTTTTCAAATTGACTGTTTTTTGAGGCGAATAATGAATTATTTAACGAAAAAATGGAAAATTGGAGGACGAAAGATTAGGCTGAAATGAAACGTGAGGTTATTTTTTGATTGTTCCTGAAAGTTGTCGGGCCTAAAATAAGGGAATTGGATAAATGGACGGCAATTATTCTGCGCAAAGCAGTTCAATCCCGAGAACATAATGTTTCACCGCCTCTATTTCAGCCGCCAGCTGAGCGCCCTGAAAACCCCGGATATCCGCATCGGTTATTTCGGTTTTATACTGCGCCAGAAAAGGTTTGCTGAGCGGAGTATAACTCCAGTGCCATTTTTCTTCCTGATAGCCATGCGGCCGGCCGGCGGTGTAAGGTTGACAAAAGCCGTATTCAGCGGCATGGGCGGTCAGCCAGTCGTACACTTTTTTATGAGGGCCTTTGCCTTCGAATGCTGCGTTGTTGAGATCGTTGAGGTCAATATCGGTACCCCAGTGATGGCGGGAAGAGCCGGGCATGGAGGAATATTCCAGAATTTTCAGGGCGCGGGTTTTGGGATCAGGCGCTTCCCGGGCAAAACGCGACCACTTGCCTTCCCAGATGTTTTTTTGTTGCTCGAAATTGCGGGTGGAAGAGATAATTTTGAGTGAAATACCTTCTTTTTGCGCCGCTTCCCACATTCTTTTAAATGCTTCAAAAGTTTCTTTGCGCAGACGCATACCGGGTTTGTCGGAGTAGGGTTTGCCAACGGCAACAAATTCGGGATGTGCGGCGGGGTCGAATTTACCCAGCAGATAGTCTTTGCTCACCCTTTGCGCAGAAGGCAACAGTGTATCTGCCGGGGTGACTGCCTTTGCCGGTGTCAGGGAAGGCGCGTCGCTGCTGCTGCAAGCCAGGATACCCATCAGGGTGATTCCCAAAAAACTACATATTTTCAGCATCTTCGATCTTTTTTTTCAGGGTTTCTTTGGTAAACGTGCCGGCATCGTGCCAGAGGCAGCGGCCGTTTTTGTAGATCATAAAAGTAGGTACACCCATCACTTTCATCTGAACCGCGAGATCGGTATTTTTATCCACGTCAATTTTCAGGATGCGCACGCGATCGTTCAGCTCGGCTTTGAGTTCTTCGAGTACCGGCCCCATGGCCCGGCAGGGTCCGCACCAGGTGGCCCAGAAGTCGAGCAGAACGGGCGTTTCGGATTGGATGAGTGAATCAAAAGCAGCTTTCATATCAGCGGGTGAATTCGTGTGATTGACATGATTCAATCGGGGTGATTTTCAATCATTTAATTGAATCGTTTTATACAAAACCTTCCGGCAGGCGATACCTATCGGCAAAGGTACAAGGCGCCAGGAAATTTTCTACCGTAGGCCGTCTACCGTAGGCCGTCTACCGTAGGCCGTCTACCGTCCACCGTCTACCGTAGGCCGTCTACCGTCCACCGTCTACCGTAGGCCGTTTTTTCGACATCATCGGCATAAATGCCGCTGCTCCCGACGGACTGAAGTCCGTGCTACCGTAGGCCGTCTACCGTAGGCCGTTTTTTCGACATCATCGGCATAAATGCCGCTGCTCCCGACGGACTGAAGTCCGTGCTACCGTAGGCCGTCTACCGTAGGCCGTCCGCCGTCTACCGTCCGCCGTCTACCGTCCGCCGTAATCCAAAATCTTAAACCTTACCGTCCACCGTGTAAAATGGTTGAACAGGGCTTGAAAAGCGCATTCCGGCTATTTTGATGAGGGGCAAAGAGGGGAGGTTCGACTTTTGGGGGAATTCTATACATGCTCGTAACAACCATCAAAGTTCAGCGTATGAATATGCTCCGTTTTTCGCTCCTGATTTTTTCATTCATTTCATTTTTTCACCCGCTTTTTGCCCAAAAACAAAAGCCTGAAAACCCTGAGAAGGACATAAAAAAAGTGATCAACCGTTTTTTCGACGGATTGGAAAAAGGGGATACCGCCTTGCTGAAAAGTGCTTGTATGCCCGATATGGTGCTGCAAACCTATATGGCCGACAAAGAAGGAAAGATGCAGGTTTACACCGAACCTTTTAACGACCTGATAGCCATGGTGGCTACCCCGACGACCGACCAGTATGATGAACGCATTCAGTTCGAGGCCATTCACGCCGAGAAATCACTGGCCAGCGTATGGACGCCATACTCGTTTTATATCAATGGCAAACGTTCGCATTGCGGAACCAATTCGTTCCAGTTGGTCAAAACCGGCGAAGGCTGGAAAATTCAGTACATCATTGATACGCGAAGAAAACAGGGTTGTGAGGGTTGATAATGTGATGTTTATGTCGCTAACGTTGCAAAAAAGCCGGTATGAGGCAAAAATGTTAAGGAAATTGCTTTGGCAGATACAAAACGCTCTACTTTTGGCGT
>JANRLZ010000275.1:0-9243 GCA_033762055.1 Saprospiraceae bacterium | reverse complement strand
GCGCTGGTTGGGCAATAAAACCATTGTGGGCGGACTCCTGGGTGGTTTGATCGGGGTGGAGTCAACCAAAAAAATAATTGGCGTTTCCACCTCTTCGGGCGATTTGATGACTTACCCGCTGTTGTTTGCGTTGATGATCGGTCGAATCGGCTGTCATTTGGCGGGTCTGACCGACGGGACGCATGGCATACCTGCCGATGTGCCCTGGGCGATGGATTTTGGCGATGGTATTTCACGGCATCCGGTTAATTTATACGAGGTTTTGTTCCTTGCCGTGCTGGCTTTTTCGCTGTTTCTGACTGAAAAAAAACACCCGCTCCCGAACGGCAGGCGTTTTCAGGTTTTTATGATCGCCTACCTGCTCTGGCGTTTTTTTCTCGAATGGTTCAAACCGGTTTGGGTATGGCCCGTCCCGGGGCTTTCCACCATTCAGATGGCCGCCCTGGCCGGATTGATTTATTACCGCCGCGTCTGGCTGCGTGCCATGCAAAGCCTGTTTCTCCCCACCCACCGGTCATGACCTCGAACGCTCCACTTGTCCGCAGTTTTCCCTGGCTCGTGGCGGCTCTGTTGGCCGGCCTGTCGTGGAGCCTTGATTTCAACGGTCTGTACGGACAGGATGCACACGAATACCTGCGCCAAAGCAAGGCGCTTTTCGATGGCTGGCAGGGTTTGCCGACACCGCCGCCCGGCACGGGCGACCGGGAGTTTGCCCGGGGGTACCCCATGGCCGGCGCAGGGTTGCGTTGGCTGTTCGGCGATGCGGTACTTGCCCTGCAACTTGTTTCCTGGTTGTCGGCGGCGCTGGGCAGTTATTTTTTTGTGCGCCTGCTCGATTTGTTGTCGCCCGGCGCGCGTGCCGGAAGTCGCTGGGCATTTGCGGGCCTGGGTCTCGTGGCAGCGCCGGTATTTTTCAGGGCGGGTATGACCGCCATGAGCGACGGGTTGGGGCTGTCACTGACACTGGCGGCTTTTTTTTATGGCTTGCGTGCTATGGAGAAAAAACGCATGGCCGATGTTGCCCTGGCGGCTTTGGCGGCAGTATTGGCCATTGCGACGCGTTATGCCCTGGCGGTACTGCTGCTCCCCCTGGCAATGGCCTTGGGGTATGAACTCATTCGCACGAGACAGCGGCTTGCGCTGGCGGGGTTACTGCCGGGGGGCTTGTTGGGCCTTTTACTTTTTAGCGGGCCGGCAACGAATGATCCCTTGCAGCATTCGTTGATGCAGGACTGGTCGTTGGCAAATTTGTGGGCAAAAACCTTCCACAATGCAAGCGGCACGATTCGATATGCCTTGCCCAACATTTTGTACCTCCTGTATCCGTTGGCCCATCCGGCGTTTTGTCTGGCCTTGCCCGGGTTGTTTTTTTTGTTCAAACGAACCGACCTGGTATTGTCTTCAAAGCGCCTGCTGGCGGCTTGCTCCTTGAGTTACCTGCTGTTGCTGGGCGGATTACCGCATCAGAACCTGCGATATTTATTGCCGGCCTATGTGCTGCTGTTGTTGTTGCTGTTTCCGGCCTGGGATCGGCTATATTGTTACGGTTTTTTGTTTTTTCCGCGACTTACCCGTTGGGTGCTGGGGGTGACGCTGGCGGTGCAGGTGTTTTTTTGTGTGTGGTTTTTTCGGCCCGTCTGGTTGCGGCACGAGATGGAAAAAAGGATGGCCGGCGAGATCAGCGCCCGTGTTTCGCCCGGTCATACGATCTATGCGTTCGATGTGGATGTGGCCTTGCGAAGTTATTTGCCGGAACTGCATTTTCAGAATTTGTGGGAACGGCGTTATGACAATTACCCGGCGGGAAGTTTTGTTTTGTTCAACGAAAAACTGCGTCCGCAGTGGGAAGGCCTGCCTCCGGTATTGAACTGGGAGGATCTGCAACAACAGTACCGTTTGGAGAAAAAAGTAGAATGGCCGGAGGGTTGGGTATTGTGGGAGGTGGAGGAATAATATGGGATATGAAAACAAGTCACTCCACAGGAATGGAGGAAACCTTTATTTTTCGTTGCAAGGATCAAATCCTGCATATTTTTGGAATATTCGAAAATTTACTTACTTTTGTACAATTCCTAAATTGAACCTTAGTTTTAAGTCAGATTTTACCAACAATACCCCGAGAAGATATAATTGGTTTTCGCACGGTTGTGACGCTTTATTTCGTGCCTTTTGCGTGCTTATAACATCAAGCGCTATACTAATCCATACTCTTACTTGCAGTAATTTTTTGAGTCATTAAAAGTATGTTCAACGATCCCTCGACCGTTGGCAATGATTGATTATTTAACCTTTTAAATTTTTTTTCATGAAATTACAATTAATTTCACGGCGTCACGGCGTCACGGCGTCACAAGTTTAGCCTATCTCCTTCAGCCATTTTACTAATTTTGGGTTTTCTATTTTTTGAGACCCCAATTATTGCACAAGGAGGTGGATACGATCCTTGTTTAGCCGCACCTCAAAGTCCCAGTTGTTTGGACGGTTCCAGAACTTGTATTGAAAATGGAGAGCCCATACCAGCCTGTTCGGAGGGCTACTGTTGGGCAAATGGTGGAATTCCGATCAATGCCGGTATTCCTGCAAATGGAGTAGTCGAGAATAAAATCATCGAAATTGGCGGGACATACACTGTAACTCAAAGTGTTCATTTCATCAACTGTACTTTCCGGATGAGTGGAGACGCCCGCATAAATATCTCACCTGCGGGCTCCAATGTAATGAAAGTTAAATTTGACAATTGTGACCTTTTTGGTTGCACAGAAATGTGGCAAGGTATTGTAGTAGATGCTTCTGCTGCTACCGGAGGTTTCTTGTTCACATTTTTCCAAAATAAAGTCGAGGGAGCCTATATCGGCCTTAGGCTTGATGAAGGCGTCGCGAATTCAAACTTTGGCTATCAAATTACAGGGAACGAATTCAGAAACAACCATATTGGTGTTTCGTCACTGCGAAGCAACGGCACTGTCTTGAATGCCATATTCCGGCAAAATCACTTTTTCCAGACCGCATTATTACCCACTAAAGTAGGATCGCTACAAGGTGTCGCAATGCCAGGCTATCCACAGTCTTATGCAGGAGTCCAATTAATCAATACACCAGGGTCTGTAGGAATTAACGCTGTCGGTCAGGCAAACCTCTTTAATTGCTTGCTCAATGGTATTATTGCATTGAATGGTAAAAATGTAATCAATTGCGTAAACAATCGTTTTGAAAAGATACAGGAACGAGGGGTATGGGTGGCAGACAGACGGGCATTTATATCAAACTGTACTTTTGCAGTTTCCGGTGGGATCGGTGTTTTCAGTTCTGCTTCGAACTTGACAGCGCAGGCAAATATGTTCGAGGGAAATTGGGTAAGGGGTATGCATGTTGAATCCAATCTTAATGCCCAAAAGATTCTAATTAATCAACAAAACTCCTTCAATATGACTGGTAGCGCTTGGGAATATGGGATATATGCCGAACGGCCATTTGCCGCTTTTGATGCTGTTAGTTCTTTCACCATTGAACATAATACTTTTAATTTGACCGGCGGAGTAAGAGGCGCACACTGCATTTATCTCCAGGATTTTGTCAACGCTGATGATGTTGCCGAGATAAATTGGAACGTCATAACGGTTAATGCCCCACAAAGCCCCAAGTATGGAATCGGGGCGATTCTTGCAAATTCCGATAACCTGTGGATAATGGATAACATAATTACTTACGGAACAGTAGGAGACAATTTCCAAAGTTTCGGGATTACGCTTGGTCCGACTGATTTTGATACGCAGAACGCCTCCTCAGGCCATATTATCCACCACAACACCATAACAGGGCCGGATGTTACGAGTAACGGGATCAACTGCGCCATTCACACACAAACCTTGCAAGGCGTTGAATATTGCAATAATATTCTTGATTACAGCTACAACGGCCTGCACTTTAGAGACGACTGCGGCGACGTTTTTGTGCGCCAAAACGAGACCGATCATCATACGTACGGCATCAACATTTTCGGGCTTGATATGCCGGATATTGGTAAGCAGTTAGGCCGGGGGAATAAGTGGACCATAGATGGCTGTATAGATAAGGCCATTGTACATTCTGTCCCAAATTCGATGTACGTAATTCCATCTCTGTTTAGGGTTCCGGAAAGTAGTGGATACCCATTTAAACCCTCCGTGGTGAGAATTGACCCCAATCCTGTATTTTCAGGGGCAAATTTTGATTGGTTCCGATTTGACGATGTTCCAACTGATTACTGCTTAGGAGGTGAAGAACCGGCGACCCCCCGCGCCCTGACATTCCACGAAAAACAGACGGTAGATGGTCTTTCTCCGTTTTCAGGCACACTCCTTTGGGATCTAAAATACAGAACCTACAACAAACTTCAATTTATCCCTTCTCTGCGTCCAGGCGGATCTGTAGAGGAAATTTTCTTTAACAGCCAGGCCAACACCACTATTGCCTACTTTGGTCAGGTGTTGCAGATGTTGCGCAACAGCTTTTATATTCCCGCCAGCGATCAACAGGCAATTAATGGTTATCAAGCTGCGCTGAATCAGGCTGTTTTGAATCTTAAAAACTGGGAAGCCGCCCAGAGTTACGCTTTTTATGAAAATTTGACGGAAACCTGGTTTGCAACACGGAATTCTTTGTTGCAACAATGGAGCGTCGGCCAGCCGCAATGGGCAACCATTGAATCTGCGCATCAGACCCAAGTCAACGGTGGCCTTCAGGCTGCGTTGTCGTACAATACCAATATTACGACAACGGCCCTTCATGAAACGGCTAGAAAAACATTGAATGATATTTGGCTGCGTCGTTTGTTGCAAGAACCCCAAACATTGTCTTATTATCAGGGCATTTTGTCGCTTGCACAACAAGACCCGGCTGTTTATGGAGCTGCAGCCAAATCTGCGGCCAATTTTGTAGCGCCTTGCGATCGAGACCTGTTCCCCTATGAAGAAGAAATTCCCAACAGCGGGAACCGGGAAGACGGAAAGACAACACAAGTCGAGGCCTCAGAGGTAAGGTCAGTAATAAAGGTTTCTCCTAATCCAAGCTCAGGTTTGACCGAAATCCTTGTGCCTGTCGAGACCGCAGGTCGCATACAAATATTGGATGCGCAAGGCCGGGTATTGAAAATGATTGCCGTGCAAGGGGATACCCGACGCGTCTCCATGGATTTGAGCATTTTCCCTTCCGGGCTGTACCAGGCTGTGTTCACAGACGATGGAGGAAAAATGAGGTTGAGTTCCCCCATCATTTTATCCCGTTAAAACTTCCATTTTAACCTTCCTGTGGGTATGCTGTCGGTTGACGGCGTACCCACAGGCTAATTTTTACAAAAATGAAAAATCCGGCCTTCTTTTTCTTCCTCATTGTCCCGTTTTTGCTTTTTAGCCAAAACAAATACGATTACAACTGGACGCTTGGCGCCGGCGTAATCAATATCCATCTGGGCTATACCTTCGGCGGAACCATGCTTAACTTTAATCGGTATCCCGTTGAAACATCTTTACACAGTTTTGCTACTGAAGATCCCTATGCCACCATTTCCGATAAGAACGGCAACCTGGTCGCTTTTACCGACGGTTGTCTGATCGCCAACCGAAACCATGAACTCATGCTGAATGGCGACAGCCTCAACCCAGGCAGAACCTATAATTCATACTGCTCACCCCCTCCTTTTTTTTATCCGGGGCTTCAAACAAATACCTTTGTACCAAAACCAGGCGATGACAGCCTGTACTACCTTTTTCATGTTAGAAACGATGACAAGTACAGAATGCCGATGGATCTGTTTTATTCAGAGATAGACGTTCGCGGCGATAATGGCAATGGGGAGGTAACTAAAAAAAACCAGCCGCTTGTGAGCGATTCACTTTATATGGGCGCATTTGTCAATGCCTGTCGGCATGCCAACGGGCGCGACTGGTGGATCACGGTCACGCGTCGTTTTCACAGTGAAATGCACGTGACGCTGGTAACGCCGGATACCATTCAGTACATGGGTATGCGGGAAACCGGGTTTGTGGAGGTTGACAGCGGGTTTTGTTGCAATCAAACCCGGTTTACACCGGATGGCAGCCGTTATTTTCGCAATTATCCGGGCGGGATGCTTATCCTGGATTTCGACAGATGCACCGGTACTTTTTCCAATCCGGTTTACTGGGATTATTTAAACGGATGGCCTAATGCAAGCGGTGGAATTGCGTTCTCTCCAAGCGGGCGTTTTTTATACATTGGTCATGGACTTGATATTCAGCAGTATGATCTTTGGGCACCCGACATCCTGTCTAGCCGGACGATTGTGGCAGAATATGATGGATATGTGGCAATAGACCCCACGTATTTTTTTCATGCCCAACTGGCAGCAGACGGAAAAATATACCTGCTCACCACCTCCAATAATGATGTTTTGCACATCATCCATTATCCGGAGCGCAAAGGATTGGCCTGTCAGGTGGAGCAGCATGGGCTGAAATTGCGGGCGATGGGCAGTTATTTTGAGCCGAATTTTCCTAATTATCGCCTCGGCCCTGTGGATGGCTCCGAATGCGACACGCTGGATATTGATAACCTTCCAGCCGCAAACTTCCGCTGGGATTTGGAGGATACGCTCCTTCCTTTAACTGTTACATTCACCGACTTGTCTTCTTATGAGCCTGCAAGCTGGCATTGGGATTTTGGCGATCCCGCTTCTGGAATGGCTAACATGAGTCAGGACACCAGCCCCGTACACCTTTTCACCGCTGCCGGGACTTACGAGATTTGTCTGACCATCTGTAACGACTTTGCGTGCGATACTTTGTGCCGTGAGGTAACTGTCGAGTTGCCAAAAGTAAACAGCTCGGATATTGAACAGGGTATGGGCATGAGAATTTATCCCAATCCGGCAGGCGATATACTACACATACAATCTATTGATTTCCCGGTCGAATTTTTTGAAATATACGATGCGCAGGGACGCGTGGTATTTAGCGGAACCCTCGCTGGTAATCATGCCACGGTAGAAATGAGTAGGTTTCCTCCGGGGGGGTACTACCTTCGTGGAAAAGCCGGGGCGCAAGTCTGGCAGGGAAAATTTGTAAAAGGGTGGTAGCGCCCCCCCCCCAAAAAAACTTTAACTATAAAACCGTTCACGCTTTCAGCGCGTAGGTAATAGAGCGTCATCGTTGGTTCTTTGAAATATTGGCAAGGCCCGTTTGGCGACCGTTTTCTCAAAAAACATAGCCGAAAAATGTGACTTTACTACCCCAAAAAGTCTAATTCACACTTTTTTTAAAAAATTTTTCTGCTAAACAGCCTTTTCCGAATTTTTTGGCAAGCATTTTGGCATAGAAGGGGAAACAGGCTTACACACACTAACAAGCCGCAGAAAAATCCGAAATCACACAAATCCAAAACCGATACGATACGATGAAAAACTTGAAATTAATCCCGGCTCTTCTCCTTGCACTCGCAAGCATCGTTAACCTGAACGCTCAGGATGCAACGCCGACTTTCCAGGACTTCCTGGCTCAGTTCCCCAAGGCTTCGCTTCCTTACACGTTCAATGCGCAAGACCTGCAGGGCCAACTCGAAACCCGTCCGGCGACGAAAGCCGCTCGCCTTGGCTGGGAATACTACCAGTTCCTCCCCGAACTGGAGCGCAGCGCCGCTTACAGCAATATGCCGGTTTGCCCCGAGCCCGTTGCTTCCTTCGAAACTTCGGAATACACCGCCGTTCTTTACAATATCGCCCGTGGCTTCAACCGTGGCACCAAAACCTACAGCATCAGCGTTTTCACGAAAAATGGTGAATATGTTGGCACACACTTCGTAGCAGGCGTAAATCCTGAAACGATGACGGTGGCTACCATCAACGAAGCCCTGAACGCAACGGTCGTGGAATACAAAGTAAACTGGGAAAACGACTACCGTTCCAATGGCCACATCGGCAACAAAGTGACCGGCCTGACCATGCTTGAGACCGCTACCCTCGAACTGACGATCGCCGGCAACCCCGACCAGATCGAATGGACGGCTCGCGGTATCAACAACAGCGCCGACATTGCCAAAATGAAATAAGTAGATTAGAACCAACGATAAATACAAACCCCGTTCGGCATTGCCGGACGGGGTTTTTTCTTTCCGGCGCCTGCAGGAGATAAAGACCTTGCAATTTTCCATCCCGACAAGCAGCGTCACCGCGCAGGATGCTATCTTTGAAGCAAATTTCTCCCTGCTATGAAAAAACTGCTCCTGTTTGCCTTGCTGTTGCTGTCATTCCAATACGCCTTTGCCCAGCGAAATTTTGGGAAATTGGTGGGCGGCGTCGAAATGAGTTTTGATGTGGCGCAATTGACCGACGGCATCAAGCCGCGTTTCATTCCTACCTTTCAACTGGAAGTACCCATCGGTTCTTTCGCCTTCGGCGCAGGTATCGGACGGGAATACTACCAGTATTACGAGTACGCGCTCAGCACCGGACAAACCGTGCAACGCGAGGAAAACGGCGCTACCGTTACTTATTACAAAGCCAATGTACGCGAATTCAAACCTGCTTATTGGACCATGCCGCTCAAGGCGGAAGTGCGTATCCACAAATGCCAGTGCGTGTACCTGCAAGCTGGCATGACCCTCGACTTTTTTGACGCCGGCACGCCCGACCGACTGGTTTTCTCCGGCGCCGAGTACCGCGAGCCCTGGCCCTACGAACTCCGGCACGATGATCTGTTCAAAACCCGCACCTCCAGTTTTATGCTGGGCATCGGGTTCAACCTGTTTCGCACCGAAGGTTTCCGGCTCATCGCCCGGCCCTCCATCGTGTGGAGCCAAAACCCGGAGGTGTACCAATTGTACGCCATCGCCCCCAAATTCATCCCCACCCTGCGCATGAACTTCGGCGCACAGGTGGCAATTGTGCGGTAGGGGAGAATGGGGACGGGCGGAGTGAATCCGGGGTATATTTTTGCACAAAATGAGTTGATCTGTCAGGATTTTCCGGATTGGTTTTGGTTGACTGTGCCTTCACCAACAAATTAGGAGAAGGGAGCTAGAATATTTTCAAACCATTAGCCAGTATTATTCGGGATGTGAAAAGCAAGAAGCATAATCGAAAATTCAAACATCCGCTAATGTGTGGGCGTCGGCGGCCGGGATGTTTGTACGATTATTAAAATAAGGTTTTTGTACTAAAGCGGGACGTAATATCTTTCAGGAAAAATCTTCAACCACCCATTTTTTATACTCTTTAGACACGAGTAAGTCAAC
>JANRLZ010000274.1:0-14299 GCA_033762055.1 Saprospiraceae bacterium | reverse complement strand
GGCGCGGATGACCTCGCCCATGCGGGGCAGAAAAAGATTGGCAAAATAGCCCAGCAGAATGGTGAGCAGCGCTGTACTGAAGCGCGCCTGATAACCCAGTGGCGCCACCAGCATTTGCCAGCGTAGTGCGCGGAAAATATTGCTGAGTGTAAACGCCGCCAAAACCGCAGCAATCCACCAGAGATTGACCGTGCCGAAATCCTGCCAGAGTTTATCGGCCAGACTACACTGGTCGGCAGGTGTGCCGTCGAGGCGGCATTGCTCCTGAAAAGCCGCGTTCTGACTACTGAACACCCAGGCCATGATGACCGTCCCGATGCCGAGAAAAAGCAGAAACTGGAGTATTTTTTTTCCCATTGCAGTTGCAAAGGTTGGGAATTCCGGCGGAATCGGCCCGGCGATGTTGCGTTTGGGGCAGGGAATTTTACAGTCCGTCACATTTTTATGTCCGCTACCTTTCTTTTATTGATTTTTTATCAAATTTTTATTTTGAGTATTGCAAATTTGACCCGAATTTTTTTCTACCCAAACCCCGGTTATCGCAACAATAAACCAATCCACTCCTCCTCGTTTGTTGCTGCTTTTCAGGATGTGCTGCTAATACGCGCAGCAGATACCTGTTTGTTCTCCCGACTCTATCACACGCAGGCTGCGTGTGCGAAAGCTTGTTCTATTTAACATTCTTAAATCCTGTTTTATGAAACCATTTCTTTTCCGATTATTTACCCTTGCTTTTTTACTGCTGCCTGGCTGGGCGGCAGCACAAGGCGGCCCCGTTGTCATTACTGCCATACCGGATACGGTTTGTGTCATCAAAGGGCAGAGTATTAATTTTAATGTGGTTGACAACGATCTTTTTGACCCGGGAATGCCGGGTTTTATCAATGTTTTCTGGATCGAACCATATCCCTGTATTGGACTGGAATCAAATGGCGCCTTGTTTTTTATCAATGACTCGGTAAACTGTTGTGGCGATACGCTGCACTACTCTTATCGGTATGAAGGCTGTCAGGGTCCCATATCCATCTGCCAGAGCAAAGTGACCATTATCGTCAAATGCCCCAAGCCGGATTGTTATTTTGTCAACATGGAGCAATTTGGCTCACCCGATCCCGACAACGTTCGCTGCGCAAAAGCATGTGAAAACGCGAATGCCACCTTTTTTGCGCCATATAATGCAGCCGGGTCTTATGTTTGGAATGTATCGGGCGGCACCTTTGTCGCCGGCGCCAACCCGGCCACTATTGATGTTTTATGGGGTCCGGCAGGGTCGGGAACAGTGACACTCGTTGAAACCGTTGGCAGCGTTTCGACGACCTATACCGCCTGCGTGGATATTCTGAGCAGCCCGGTAGCCAATTTTACTGCTCCGACGGGCGCTTGCTTGAATGCACCAGTCAATTTTACCAATACTTCCATCGGCGGAAGCACTTGGTTCTGGGATTTTGGCGATGGCAGCACCTCGTCTATGTACAACGCTACCCACAGCTTCAGTACGCCGGGTTTGCACACCGTTTGTCTGACGGTTTCGAAGAACAATACAGACGAACAAGGACTCCCGCTGTGTTGCTGCATGGATGAGATTTGCATGGACATCCTGATTGATCCGCTGGAAGGCCCTAAAATTTACTGTCCCTCCACCCTATGCGCCAACGATAGCAGTACATACTGGACGGATGCCGATTGTGGTACACTTGTCTGGACGGTTTTGGATCACACTGGCACAGCCATTCCCTTTACCGGACAGGGCACCAACACCATTCATGTACAATGGGGTGCAGGGCCATACGGAACCGTCACCCTTGAAGCGAGCGATTGCAGCGGGCTGGTCTGCGAAGGTCCGGTCACGGCCACCATCCCGATCATTCCTGCCATAACGCAAATCAGCGGCGAAACCACCGTTTGTACCGGAGCAACCGTCACCTACACTGTACCTAAATGGGTAAGCGTGTACTACGACTGGGAAGTGACCGGCGCCGTCACCTGGAGCGGCGAAGGAACCAATACCATCATCGTTCAATGGGGCTCGACAGGCCTCGGGACGATCAGTTTGCAGTATTTCAGTAATTTCCTGAGCGGTTTGCCCGGACAAGATCCGGCGGATTGTAAAGGAGGCGCTTCGCTTTCAGTGGAAATCAAACCAAAGTTTGAAATTTTTTCCCCGAGCAACCGGGTATGTGTCGGTGACATGTCGAACCTGTTTGCAACCTCTTTCCCTTCCGGCGCCTACGACTGGGAGATCAGCGGCACGCCGGCGCCCACGTTTACGGGCGATGGCGGCAGCATAATTGCCGTTACCTGGGACGCCGGGCCGGGTGTTTTTGTGGTCACCGCCACCCCGATTGACCCGACGGTTTATTGTAATGAAGTAGCAACGGCGTATGTGCAGGTGATTGATTTGCCTGAACCGATGGGTATTACCGGCCCGCTGGAAGTTTGCCCCAACTCCACCCATCCTTATTTTGTTAATACGGATCAAAGCGGTGTCGGATTTATCTGGTCGGCCACCAACGGCACAATCAGCGGAAGCGGCAATCCGGTGTCTGTAACCTGGGGACCGTCAGGTACTTACACGCTCAGCGTACAGCAATACACCCTCCCTTTGCCGGGCATGCCTTCGTGTACCTCTGAGGTGAAGACGATTACGGTGACGGAAAAAACACTTCAATCGTTTGTGATCAGCGGGCCGCAGTCCGTGTGTGTCAACAGCGTTTACGCCTACGATGCAACACCGCCCCAACCATTTGACGATGCGACGTATTTGTGGCAAATATCCAACCCGATACTTGGCAGTATCGTGAGCGGACAGGGTACACCCAACATCGTAATTCAATGGAATAACCTGGCAGCCAGTGGCGAAACCCTGTCGCTCACCGTGGAATTGTGCGGACTGACCCATACCGAAATCATTCCCATCAGTGTGGCGTTCCCCACCCCGCCGCTTATTACGCAAAACGGCATTTTTTGCCCCGGTGCGCCTTTTATCCTGACCGCCTCGGGAGCACCGGGCACTTATGTCTGGTCCACCTCCGAAACCACCGCCTCCATTACTTCCAGTACGACCGGTACGTATTCCGTCATATTGACCGAACCCAACGGTTGTATCAGTACCACCTCTTTCAACGCCACGGCCCACGATAACCCGCCTTCGCCGCCCGATGGTTATTTTGAATTGTGTACCAACCCCTGTTTGCCGACCTCGGTCAATATAGTAGCGCCGGCCGGCCCCTACACGTATGCGTGGGATTGTTTTAACCTCACCAACGGCACTTCATCTCCGCCGGGTATTACCACCAATGTATTCAACCACGTAAATACCTGTTTGGTGGAAACATACCTCTACCGCACTACGCTCACCGATGCCAACGGATGCACTTCGGTGGTGCAAACAGAAGTGGTGCAAACAGACATTTGCGGGATTCTTTGCAGTCCGGAAATGTATGATTTTACAATCAGCGGCGTAAACCGCCACCCTGATTGCAACATCGTGGATTTTGAAGCGATGTACAACAATATGACGTTGGAGGGATGGAATTTTGGCGACAACCAGGGTGGCGGAGCGTTTGATCTGATTGCCCATGAATACACCGCAGCGGGAACTTACATCGTTACCGCCTCCGGGGTAGTGGACAATACCAACCCGCCGCCCGATTTTTGTGCGGTAGCAGCTTCCATCACGGTCAACATTCCAATGGTGGCCGACTTTTCCTGCGTATCGGTGTGCAACATGGTGAGTTTTACCGACGAAACCAGTTTTAATCTGCCAACCGATACGCCTACGAGTTGGCAATGGTCTTTTGGCGACGCGGCGGGCGGCATGTCTAACCTTCAAAATCCGACGTACACATACGTCACGCCAGGTACTTACACCGTCACGCTCGTGGTTGAAAATACCGACGGCTGTCGCGATATTTTTGAAAAAACAATCACCGTGACCGGCATTGTCATGCCCATGATCCTGCCTGATCCTGCTGAAATTTGCGAAGGAGAATCGCTTCAGTTTAGCTCCTCGTTCATCGGCGGCCCGGCGGTGCAGTGGGACTGGAGTTTTTCCGACGACGGCGCTACCAACGGCGCTTCGATGCCGCAACACGCATTCCTTAGCGCCGGCACGCATACCGTTTTCCTCACGGTGACCGACGCGGAAGGCTGTTTTGCGTCCACCTCTTCCCTTGTTACAGTACATCCCCTGCCCGTCGATCAAACGATCACGGCCAATCCCGGTCTGGTTGAATGCGCCGGAACGATGATTATGCTCAGCGTTCCCCCGGGCTATAACTATTTATGGTCGGACGCAGCAGGCAGCACCACGCATGAACTCAGGGTAAGCGACGCCGGTACATACAGCGTGACGATCACCGATGGGAACGGCTGTGAGACCATTCCCGATCCGGTCACAGTGGTCTTTATGCCCAGACCGGATTCGACGATTGCGGGGAACCCCTTCCTCTGCAACGGTGGTTGCAACATCCTGAGTGTTCCGAATGGCCCCAACCTTACCTTCACCTGGTCGCCTAACGGAGAAACGGTAAATTCCATCAGCGCCTGCGCCCCCGGCACCTATGCCGTGACAGTTACGGATACCAGTACGCCTTTGATGTGCAGATCCGAATCCGATCCGTTTGTTGTCACTGCCGCTTCGGAACCGGTGTTCAGTATCCTCATCAGTCCCGACGATTGTGCCGGTGTGCCGGTTACGCTGCAGGTAGATCCGGTTGATCCGGATGTAACCTATAACTGGAGCAACGGAGCAAGCGGTCCCTCCACGATAGTGTCACAAGCGGGTTCCTATTACGCCGTTGGTACCAACAACATAACAGGTTGCTCCGGGGCGTCCGTTGCCATCATTCATCCGTTGCCCGACTTGTGCCTCGTGCCGGCCGGCTGCTACGAAGCCTGCAACCCCGACACGATTTGCGGGCCGGAAGGGTATGCATACCAGTGGAACAAAGACGGCGTACCCATCCCCGGCGCCAACGATCAATGTTTGATCGTGGATGAAAGCGGTACCTACACGCTGACGGCTACCAATGAATTTGGCTGTACCCTGACCTCGGATACTTTGATGTTGAAATTGATTGACTGCACCTGCTACGGGTTAAGCGCTTCTGCGGCGCCGGCGGCAGGCGATAGTTGTTGCTGGAATTTGAGTTACAACAACCCGCTGGGCAATCTTTATGGCGTCAATATTTACAGCGACGATGCCGATTTGTTTTTTGATTTGAGTACGCTGGATGCGTCGCTGACGCTTGATTTGTTGGGGGTCAATCTGATTGGTTTGTCGAACATCGTACCGAACACGCCGCTGCCGGGAGGGGCGCTCAACGACTTCCTGCGCGTATGCCTGAGCAATATTCAAAATTCGCCCCAGGAAATCATATTCGACTGGTACGGCATCAACCAGCAGTTGATCTGCTCCGATACGGTCGTTATCAATGCCCTGCTGACGCTGGTGGATACCATTGCGCTTTGTCCGGGTGAAACCGTCACGCTGGGCGGCGTTGCCTATACCGCTCCCGATGTGGTGGAACTGATTCTGCCGGGCGCCAACGGCGCCTGCGACACGGCGGCTACGTATCATCTCATTCTTTCTCCCACCCATACGGTAACCCTCACGTGTCCGCCTGATATTACCGTAAATGGGCCGGGCGATGTAACTTACCCTGATCCGGTGGTGATGAGCACTTGTCCAAACGGCGCACCGACGCTCACACGAACTGACGGTTTGCCTTCCGGCGACTCTTTCCCGCTGGGTGAAACGCTGGTTTGTTTCAAAGCTGCCGATCCGGAAAATTGTTGCAGCAACGAAGACAGCTGTTGCTTTACAATCACCGTTGTGGAAGAAGAAGACCCCTGCGACGAACAAACGGTAGGTTGTATCAAATACGAATTGCTGGATATTGTCAAAGACGCGGCCGGTAATCAGACCTACCGCCTGCGCGTTACCAACAACTGTTCGAACAGCCTGATTTACGTGGCGTTTCAGGTTCCCGACGGTATTTTGGCTACATCGCCGCCCAACAATTCGATTTACACCGCACCCAGCGGCCGGGAATACGACGTACGCAACCCGAATTTTTCGCCCCTTTATTCTATCCGTTTCAAATCAACGGAAGATAGCATCCGCAACGGCGAATCGGATATTTTTGAATACGTTTTGCCGCCGCAGGTGTGTCAGGGCTGCATTTATGCCACCGCGCGTTTGTACCCGAAAATATTCTACTCGGCCCATCTCTGCTGCATTATGCCGATGGACATGAGCGGCAACGAGGGTACGCACACACACAACGAAGCAGCCGAACGCTTGTTACCGGCGGCCCTTCCGTTTGTGATTTATCCCAATCCAACCGAAGGCGCGCTCTTTGCCGATCTTTCGGTCTGGGAAGATGAAATGGTGGATTTGCGTGTATTCAACAGTCAGGGACAACAGGTACACAGCCTGAACCTGCATGGTACGGCTTTTGCCAACGAAATTGTTTTGCCGGAAGGGCTTCCCTCCGGGCTTTACATCCTCGAAGTCATCCCGGCGTCGGGCGAGCGGCAAAAAGCGCGGTTTATCTTGCAGCGTTGACCCGTTTTTTCAAACGGCCTTCGGCTGGAGGCAACATTTATCCCGTGCAGGAGAAACAATATCTCTTGCACGGGATTTTTTTGTGTGGCGGGCAAACAACAAAATTAAGTGGCCTCGTCAAGCAATTCCGCACTAAAAAAACGGGGCGGTGTTTCCACCGTCCCGTTCATCGGAATTTTCCCTTTCAGGGCTGCCCAGCCGGTTTTGCCGGAGATTTGGGCATTCTTTTTCCGGCGGATGTACGTTTGGCGCCGGCAGCAGGTTTGGCGCTTTTGGGAGTTTGAGCGGCGCCGGGTGTTTCGGTGGCTTGTTCAGCCCAGTTTTCGAGCCAGGCGCTGAGGCGGTACTCCGCCAGCTCCAGCGCTGCCCGATGATACCGTTGCATATATTTTGCCTGTTTAAAAGCGGTGCGCAGGGCCAGGATGGTTTCGCGATTTTTCTTGTTTTCTTCTTGCGCAGCGTTTTTATACGCGGTTTTTGCTTTGGCCTTTTCTGCAGTTGCCTTTTTCAAGGTGTTCCTGGCCGATTGATATCCCATGTTCAGGCGTTCGTAAAGGGCATTGCCGACCAGCCTTGCATCTTGCAGCAAGGATTCAATTTTCTTTTTCATAAAATGTAAAACCGAGATTCGTGAGGGAATTAACGCCACAAAATTCCGACACTTTACAATTTCTTAATGTTAAGTTTACTTTGAAGTAAAAAACTTAACATTAGGCAAGTTTTGCGATGACCGTCTTGTTACCTTTTACCTGTTGGTTCATGGTCACTTCCACCTGGGCGTCGAGGGGAAGAAAGAGATCAACCCGGGAGCCGAATTTGATAAAACCCATATCGCCCCCCTGCTCTACCTGCTGGCCCTCGCCAATGTACCATTTGATGCGTTTGGCCAGCGCGCCGGCGATTTGCCGCATCAGAATTTCTCCCTGGCCGAAGTCATACACCACGGTAGTACGTTCGTTTTCGGTGCTGCTTTTGGGGTGCCAGGCCACTAAATATTTACCCGGATGATAGCGGAAATAATTGACTACTCCGCTCACCGGGTTGCGGTTGACATGGACGTTGAAAGGCGACATAAAAATAGATACCTGCAAGCGCTTTTCCTTAAAATATTCCGCTTCGAATACTTCTTCAATCACACAAACCCGTCCATCGGCAGGAGCATACACCAGATGATTGTCGGTGACATGCACTTCGCGCACAGGGTTGCGGAAGAACTGCAGGATGATGAAGTAGAAAACGAGCGAGAGCAACAGCACGGGCCAAAAAGCCACGGGTAAAAACTGTGCGACGACAATATTCAGGGCAAATAACAATAAGGCTGAAACAAGGAGGATCGTACGGCCTTCTTTATGGATTCGGACAAGCATTTGAGTGAAAAATTGATTCGGGCGGCAAAGGTATACCGTGATTAACGTGATTTTAAGTACTCCGATGTTCAATTCTCTAAACTAATTCTGTCGGCGTACTTATGATTTGATGGATTAAAGTACCAGAGCATACTTCACTACATCGCGAATATTGTCATAAATTTTAATCCCGCTCTCCAGCCATTCCTGTGGGGTCACCCAGCGTATTTCCTCAATATCCTCTTCGGTTTGCGGTATCAGGAGATGGTCGGTGGTACGCATCCGGAACCACCAGGTTTTTTTGAGTACGCGCTGACCTTTTTCTTCGTAGCAGTGGTAGGTATGCGTGATCAATGAGCCAAGTTCGATTTGAACCAGCCCTGTTTCTTCCTGCACTTCCCTGACAGCGGCGATTTCCGGGGTTTCGCCCGGATCAATTTTTCCCTTGGGAAGATCCCAGGAACCCCGGCGGTAAAAAACCAGCAATTCGTCGCGCTCGTTTAGTACGTATCCGCCGGCGGCTTCAATCCATTTGAAGCAGGCAACAAAATCGGCCCAAAGCAGGGCAAGGTCGGGATGATAAAGCACCACAGCGCGGATATTGCGATTTTTATCCAGCAGATCAAGAAACTGTTTCAGCACCTTTTTTTTGCCGATATAAAGGGTCACGTGGGTATTTTTATCAGATTTTATACCCAGGGTTGACAGTCCTTCGGGCGTAGTAAGAAAAATGGGGGTGCTGTTGTGGTAGATTTTATAGTTTTGCGCCACTTTTTTAGCATTTTGTGCAAATGTAGTGGCAAGAGCGGTTTTATAGCCCTCATTCCTCAAAAGAAGACCCGGAGTAGGGGAATTCGCAAACGCACCAAGAACAGTTTATGGAATTTGAAGTAGCACGCAAATTGTTGGAAATCAGGGCAGTAAAACTTAGTCCGCAACAACCCTTTACCTGGGCTTCGGGCATTTTATCGCCGATATATTGCGACAACCGGGTGGCGCTTTCGCATCCGGGAGTGCGTACGTTTCTAAAACAATGCCTGAAAGAAAAATCAGCCGAATTCGGCACATTCGATGTGGTAGCAGGGGTGGCAACAGCGGGCATACCGCATGGCGCCCTGTTGGCCGATGTATTGGAGAAACCTTTTGTATACGTTCGCAGCAACGCCAAAGATCACGGGCGGCGCAATCAGATTGAAGGAGAATTGACGCCCGGGCAGAAAGTGCTGGTGGTGGAAGATCTGATCAGCACTGGCGGAAGTTGCCTTTTGGCAGTGGAAGCACTGCGCGCTGCCGGCGCTGTTGTAGCCGGAGTCTTGGCCATTTTTCAATATGGTTTTGAAAAAGCCCAAACGGTTTTTGACGCACAAAACGTGACGTATCATACGCTAACCAATTACGACGCGCTGGTACAGGAAGCCGTCCGTTCCGGTTACGTATCGGCAGAAGATTTGGTTACATTGAAAAAATGGCGCGAAAACCCTGAAAAATGGGGCGCGCTTTATGCGTAAAACGAAAGACGGAGCGACTGGAAAATGCCGAATGTTTGTATATTCGTCATTTGTCATTCCTCATATATCCACGGTATTCAAAAATGATTACTCCCGAATCTGAATCCTTTCTTCGGAAATACCTGAACAACGCCAGTCCCACCGGCTTTGAAGCAAGCGGCCAGAAACTGTGGCTCGAGTACATACGCCCGTACATAGACGATTGGAAATTAGACAACTACGGCACTGCTTACGGGATTATCAACCCCGGACAACCCTACAAAGTCGTCATCGAAGGCCATGCCGATGAAATCTCCTGGTTTGTTAATTACATCACCGACGACGGTTTCCTGCACATCATCCGCAACGGTGGCTCCGATTACCAGATCGCGCCTTCTATGCGTGTATGGATCCACCTCCGGCAAGGCGGAAAAATTCAGGGCGTTTTCGGATGGCCGGCTATCCATACTCGAACCGACAAGGATTCAAACATCGCTCCTACCATCGAAAACCTGACGATTGACGTGGGCGCCAAAGATCGAGACGAGGTACTTCAAATGGGCATTCACGTAGGCTGTGTCGTCACATTTCAGGATGAATTTACCATTCTCAACGATCGCTACTACACCGGGCGGGCACTCGACAACCGTGTCGGCGGCTTTTGTGTGGCAGAAGTGGCCCGCTTGTTGAAAACCCGCAATATTCGCCTGCCTTATACACTGTACGTAGTCAATTCAGTACAAGAGGAAGTCGGATTGCGCGGCGCCGAAATGGTAGCCGAAACCATCAAACCCAACGTAGCGATCGTCACCGATGTGACGCATGATACGCATACCCCCATGATCAGCACCAAAAAACACGGCGATGTGCGCTGCGGACGAGGGCCGAGTATTACGTATGCCCCCGCTGTGCATCAGAAACTACTTGATCTCATTATTGATACCGCTGAACAAAAGGAAATTCCGTTCCAGCGTGAAGCCGCCAGCCGAACTACCGGCACCGACACCGACGCTTTTGCCTATTCCAACGGCGGCGTCCCTTCCGCACTGATCTCTTTGCCGCTTCGTTACATGCATACAACGGTTGAAATGGCACACAAAGACGATGTGAACAACCTGATTCGTTTGATATTTGAATCCCTGCAACGTATCGAAAACGGGCAGGATTTCCGTTATTTCTCCACTTTGTAACCCACACAATTGATCCCCCGTGGAATACGCAGCCTGCCAGGTCTCCATCGCCCCGCTCCGGGCACAACCCTCCGATAAAAGCGAGATGGTTTCTCAATTGCTTTTTGGTGAAACCGTGGAAGTGCAGGAATCGAAAGACAACTGGAAATACGTGGTTTGTGCCTGGGACGGGTACACCGGCTGGGTAGACTCCAAACAACTCAAACGCCTCACCGCCAACGAGTTTGAAACCTATCGCGATCACCAGGCCATCAACCTGTCACTGGTGGAAGGCCTCATGGCCACCGACCATTTTATCCCCGTCACACTCGGCGCCGTATTGCCGCAATACGACGGACTGCGTTGTCATCTGGGCGAACAAACCTTTCAGTTTTCCGGGCCGGTCGTGACCCCCGGCAAACACCACCCCGGCAGTGCCTGGGTGATAAAAATGGCGCGCCGATACCTTCATGCTCCCTATCTCTGGGGCGGGCGATCTCCTTTCGGAATAGACTGTTCAGGATTTACCCAAATGGTATTCAAAACCGCCGGCATCCGGTTGCTGCGAGACGCCTACCAGCAGGTGACTCAAGGCCGCCCCATTGATTTTATGGAAGAATGCCAGGCCGGCGATCTGGCTTTTTTCGACAACGGAAAAGGGAATATCACGCACGTCGGCATCATTCTGCCCGACTGTCATATTATTCATGCAAGCGGACAGGTACGGGTGGACAAACTCGATCATTTCGGAATTTTCAATCGCGATCTGAACCGTTACACCCACCAGTTACGCATCGTAAAACGCCTCTTGCCCGACGAACCCGAGGCGGTTTATCCCACCGAAAATGAAGGTGTTCTGGCCGAAGAACTGAACGGCCAGGGCGCACTCTTCGGCTAACCCCCCTCATAAACCGTCATCATGAACCTTCCCAAGTCAGAAACGTTCATTTTGCTCGCATTTTTGGTTTGTACGGCACTTTGGGCCATAACCAAATGTTCGGAAAGCCGCGCCGATGCCGTTCGCAAAGTGCGACAGGTTGAAGATCCGGAAGAAGAAGACCGACCGGAAAAAAAAGATACGGCAGCAAAGCCGGCCGCCCCTGTAAAACCTTCGAATGAGGCGCCGGTTACGCAAAACCCCGTGCCGCCGCCTTCGCTGGCGCCGCAGACAGCGCCCGCAGTATCCCGCCCGGGCTCCATTCCGAAACGCCCTTCCAACACACCGCCGCCCGAGCAGGCGCCACCGGCAAAAAACACAACGACCAATAATTCCACACTTTACGTGACGATCGAAGGACTCAAGGTGCGCAAAGAGCCCGGGTTGAAAGGCGAAACACTTGCCGAGTTAGCCCTCTACGAGCCGGTTACTTTTCTCAACAAGAAGACGGAATGGACCCAGGAAATCAGCTTAGGATACGAAAAGGTAACAGATCATTGGGTGAAGGTGCGGACGCAGTCGGGCAAGGAGGGATGGGTGTTCGGCGCCGGCGTTCATTATTACAAAATGAAGCGACAGGGCGTTCTACCCGCTCAAAAGACGCCGGAACCATCGCCAAAAAAGAAAAATAGATGAACTGGAAACCTTTTATGCCGGCCCTGCTCTGGCTGGCAATTATTACCTGGCTTTCAACAACGCCGTCGGTGCAGTTGCCAAAATTCAACCTGTTTTCCGCCGACAAACTGGCACATGCTGCTGCGTATGCGTTGCTGACAGGATTGCTGGTATGGGGTGTTCGTCGGGTAAGACAACGTGCCGTTAATCGTATTGAAATGTGGGGAGTGTTTTGTTTTTCAGCAGGTTATGGCGCGTTGATGGAGTGGGTGCAGGGCACTTTTTTTCCGGGGCGTTTTTTTGAATTCGACGATATGTTGGCCAATGCCGCCGGCGCTTTCCTGGCACTGATTTTTGTACATTTGAAACTTATTTCCTGAAAATAGCATGGCGCTCATCGTTCCCTGTCGTGAATTTACCCCCCAATTTGGCGAAAACTGTTTCCTTGCCGAAAATGCTACCATCATCGGTGATGTGACGATGGGCAATGAATGCTCTGTCTGGTTTCAGGCGGTGGTGCGCGGTGATGTCAACTTTATTCGCATTGGCAACAAGGTGAATATCCAGGATGGCGCCATTTTGCACGGCACCTATCAAAAATGCGGCACTACGATTGGCAACAATGTAAGCATCGGTCACCGTGCTCTGGTGCATGGCTGCACCCTGCACGACCAGGTGTTGGTAGGCATGGGCGCCATCATCATGGATCAGGCGGTGGTAGAAGAAAATTGTCTGATCGCAGCCGGCGCCGTGGTGCTGGAAAACATGGTTTGCCATGCCGGCGGTGTGTATGCAGGCGTGCCGGCCAAACGGGTAAAGGAACTGACCCCCGAACTGTTCAAAGGGCAGATCGAGCGCATCGCCAACAACTATGTGTTTTACGCGTCATGGTTTAAATAAAGATCCGATCACTTCCTGAAGTTGTCTATAAAAGCCCCCAAATCGGCCCGTTTCAACCAAAGTGTAACGGCACAACAAACAAAAACCACCACAGCGAGGTAAAACAACAAGCCGCCATCGCCCTGCACTTCGATACCGAGGATAAAAAGGTGGGAAACAATCGCGCCGCTGATAACACCGAGTCCGCCCAGCGCGCCCAGCCAGGCGGTTCGCGGGAGCAACAGCAAAACGACACAAATCAGTTCGGCAATGCCGCTACCGATGCGCCCCCATGGCTCGGCGCCGAGCTGGCGAAAAATCCAGACGCTTTCTTCGGCGCCCGAAAATTTAAAAAAGAGTGTTTGAGCAAGAATCGCTGCAGCTATCCAGCGCAGCAACAAGGGCATGGTGCGAATAATCATGATTGAGAAATTGATGGTGTTTATGGGTTGATAGGGTTTATGGCTTGAGGGGTTTATGCTCAGTTGGTTGGGTGAGGCAAAAGTCCGTTTACCATCAGGCTGGCAGAAAGAATACCCCGAAAAACCCGCCGAACATGTTATGCGCGCGACATTTGTCTGCGCGTTGGCCGATTCATCCAAAAAAATAACAAGCATGACAAACTGGGGAATCATCGGGTTGGGAAAAATTGCCCGACAATTTGCGGAAGATTTGCAGCGGCTGCCCAATGCGCGCTTGCACGCCGTGGCCTCCACTTCTACAGAACGGGCGACGGCTTTTGCACAGGAATTTAATGCGACACATGCTTTCGGCTCCTATGAAGAAATCGTGGGATGCCCCGATCTCGACGTGGTTTATATTGCTACGCCGCATCCCTTACACGCTGAAAACACCTTGCTTTGTTTGGAAAACGGATTGCCGGTTTTGTGCGAAAAACCCTTTGCCATGCACTACGATGAAGCCCGGCGTATGGTTGCGGCAGCCCGCCGCAATCGCGTTTTCCTGATGGAAGCACTTTGGACGCGGTTTATTCCGGCCACCGAAACAGCCATAAACATGGTCGAAAATGGCGAAATCGGTCGCCTGCATACCATTCGTGCCGATTTGGGATTTAACATGCCTTTCAACCCCGCAAGCAGGGTGTATAATAAAAGCCTCGGCGCCGGCTCACTCCTCGATCTGGGCATCTGCCCTGCTCGCACTCACTTTTTT
The DNA here is from genome assembly GCA_033762055.1 of Saprospiraceae bacterium. GTDB lineage: Bacteria > Bacteroidota > Bacteroidia > Chitinophagales > Saprospiraceae > M3007. The sequence continues at coordinate 122 of JANRLZ010000274.1, read as the reverse complement.
CGGAAAGCCGGAAGCGTCAGACATCGGCGCCGTTGCCGCATTCACCACCACCGATGTGGATGCATCCTGCGCCTTTAATTTTCAATACCCGGAGGGGCGGTTGGCACTTTGCCATTCGACGA
>JANRLZ010000273.1:0-4503 GCA_033762055.1 Saprospiraceae bacterium | reverse complement strand
TCGATCGGCTCGAGGCGGAGCATGCGCTTCTCCACTTCCGCTTCGGTCACGTCCAGCAGCAGGAGTACCGCCCAACAATGCAAGGCATTTTCTATACTCGCCGGGTCGGAAAAAGGCAGGGTTATTTGTGCCGATGCCGGCAGCTGGTGTCCCGGCAGATTCAAACTTCCTTTCTCCGCCTGAATCCGGCATTTCCCGTCGGCAAGAGGGGCTATCGCAGTGATTTTCCAATGGGCAGGCCGATCATTTTTCGACCAGATAAAGCGTGGTGTCGGGGTTTCATCCGGGAGCAATCCCGCTTCGCAAATCAGGATGTCGGCGCGTTTGAACAGGCGCATTTTCTCCTGTTTTTTTTCTTCGTCTGAAGCAAAGCCTTCGCGGTGTGCCGGCCCCAGGTTGGTAAAAATACCGATGGTTGGCCGAATTATTTTTTCCAAACGTTCCATTTCGCCGGGTTGAGAAATACCCGCTTCAAAAATTGCCAGCGTGTTGCGCTCCTGCATTTGCCACACCGAAAGCGGTACGCCGATTTGCGAGTTAAAACTTTTCGGACTGCGCACCAGATCGAAATCGGGCGAGAGCAATTGAGCCAGCCATTCTTTCACCACTGTTTTCCCGTTGCTGCCGGTTATGCCAATGACCGGTATATGAAAACGTGCACGGTGTGCTTCGGCAAGTTGTTGCAGGGCGTCGAGCGTATTTTCGACCAAAAGGAAATTACCCTCCGGGAATGCCCGCAAATCCGGGTGCTGGCTCACGACAAACTGCCGGACGCCCCGGTCGTATAATTCGGGGATAAACCGGTGTCCGTCGCGGTGCTTGCCCGGAAGGGCGAAAAACAAGGACACGGCAGGCGCCGTCACCGAACGACTGTCGAAAAGCAGCTGTTCCACCCGGGCGGCGGGTTGTGTTTTTTGCAGGCAATGCGCGCCTGTCATGGTTTGTATGTCGGAAAAAAGATAACTCACGGCGCGAAGGTATGAAACCGTTTTAAACAGCATTTGAGGCATACCTGCGATTGATTTTTTACCATAGGTTTGCAACGTCAAAAACCTTTCTCACCCAATATTTTACCGTTTTCCTTGCAAATTCTTTTTGAAGATCAGGATCTTTTAGTTGTCAACAAACCAGCCGGACTCTCTACCGAAAGCGGAACGGCGGCTCACCCCTCTGCCGAAAAGGAAGCCCTGGCGATGTATCGCCGTCAACTGGATGCAGAAGGCAGCCGGTTGCGGCTTACGCCCTATCTGCGTGCCGTGCATCGGCTCGACCGAGCTTCGAGCGGGGTATTGGTGCTGGCGAAATCGAAGGCCGCCCTGTCCGATCTGATGCGACAGTTTGAAGATCGTTCGGTGGAAAAAATCTACCAGGCCCGGGTTCAACAAGCGCTGCCTGAAACGCAGGGCAGCCTGCAACACTGGCTCAAACGCGACGAATCGGGCAAACGCGCGCTGGTGTTTGATGTAGCAATGCCGGAAGCGCAGCCCTGCCGGCTCGACTATAAAACACTGGAAGTGAAAGAAGGAGAAGTTTTACTGGAAATTCGCCCGAAAACGGGTCGGTTTCATCAAATCAGGGCCCAACTGGCGCATGTTGGCGCGCCGATCATCGGCGACGAGTGGTATGGCGGTGCGGCATGGCGCCCGCATGAAATGTTGTTGCATGCCGTTAGCCTGGCCTTCGTTCATCCGCGCAGCGGACAGAAAATGATGATTGAAGCACCGTGGCGTTCCGGCTAAACTTCCGGAAGCGCCAGCCAGAAATTATTGACGCCTTCGCCCTGAATCAGCATAATTTCCTGGGCATTGAGGAGTTCGAGCAGGGCGAGGAAAGTGACGACCGCATGAATACGGTTTTCCAATTGCAGAAAAACCTGTTCAAAATCGCGTTTTTGACCCGGTTTTAATTGCGAAACAAGGTATTCTCGCTGTTCCTGAATGGTGTAGTTGTAATTGTACACCGTATGGATGCGCTTCGTTTTTTGCTCTTCTTCAAAACGCGTTACGAGGCGTTCAAATACCCGCAGGAGTTTGTACAGGCTGATGGACTCCAGTTCGGCGTCGGCGAGCGCCTGTTCGGCGAGTTTGCGAATTTCAGCGGTGGCGAAGCCGCGTGGATTCATAAATGCACGTACTTCCTCGAGCCGGCGCAAATCCTCAAGCACACTTTTATAACGTTTGTATTCGAGCAGCCGATCCACCAATTCCTGTCGCGGGTCAATTTCATTGCCTTCTTCATCTACCTGTTTACGAGGGAGCAACATTTTGGCCTTGATGCGCATCAGCGTTGCGGCCACGACGATAAATTCCGAGGCAAGATCCACGCTTAATTCCTCCATTTGATGGAGATAACCCAGAAAGTCGTCGGTGATTTTGGCGATCGGGATATTGTAGATATCCAGTTCGTCGCGCTCAATAAAAAAGAGCAACAGATCGAACGGCCCTTCGAAGACCGGCAGTTTGATCGTAAATGTGTCTTGCATTTTGAAGGGGATTAATCGCCCCAGCCCGGTTCGTCTTCCACGGGTTTGGGCTGGCGGCGCACAATACCGAATTCAATTTCTTTCTGGCAGGAGCCGCACACACCGTAGAGATTGAGCGAATGGTGTGAAATTTTAAAATTCAGCAACTCTCCAACCATGTCCTTGATTTGTTGGACCCGCGGGTCGCAAAACTCCACCACCTTACCGCAGTGGGCGCAAATGACGTGGTCGTGTTGTTTGAAGCCGTACGATTTTTCGTATTGGGCCAGATTTTTCCCAAACTGGTGTTTTTTCACCAGGTCACAATTTACCAGCAATTCCAGGGTGTTGTACACCGTGGCCCGGCTAACGCGGTAATTGCGGTTTTTCATGTGGATGTACAAAGCCTCGGCGTCGAAGTGGTCGTTGCGTTTGTAAATTTCTTCCAGAATGGCAAATCGCTCGGGGGTTTTTCGAAAACCGCCTTTTTCCAACTGGGAAGAAAAAATATTGAGCACTTGCTGAATGAGCTCCTGCTCGTTGCGTTGGGCCGACATATTTCAATAAGTTGTGAATGCCAAAGTTAGGTACTCCGGCGTTCAATTCTCTAAACTAATACCACCGGAATACTTACATCGCCGAGGCGAACTGTCGTAAAAAGCGCACGTCATTCTCAAAAAGCAGGCGAATATCGCCAATTTCGTACAATCTTAGCGCTTGCCGCTCGATCCCCATGCCAAAGGCAAAACCGCTGTATTTTTTGGAATCAATGCCGCAATTTTCCAACACCTGCGGATCTACCATGCCGCAGCCGAGAATTTCGAGCCAGCCGGTTCCTTTGGTGAGGCGGTAGTTTTTCTCCGAATCGGTGCCCAGCCAGATATCCATTTCTGCAGAAGGTTCGGTAAAGGGGAAAAATGAGGGGCGTAAACGGATCTTTGTAGCGCCAAACATTTCCTGCGCGAAATAGAGCAGGGTTTGTTTCAAGTCGGCAAACGAAACGCCTTCATCAATATAAAGCCCTTCCACCTGGTGAAACTGGCAGTGTGAGCGGGTCGAAATGGTTTCGTTGCGGTACACCCGGCCCGGGGCAATGATCCGGATGGGCGGTTTTCGGTTTTCCATCACACGAGCCTGTACCGGCGAGGTGTGGGTACGCAGGAGCATGCCGGGCGCATCCACCACATAAAACGTATCCTGCATGTCGCGCGCCGGATGGTCTTCCGGCGTGTTCATGGCGGTAAAATTGTGCCAGTCGTCTTCAATTTCCGGGCCGTCGGCGACGCTGAATCCCATGCGGGTAAAAATTTCCACCACCCGGTTCATGGTCACCGCCACGGGGTGCCGCGATCCGAGTGGAAGCGGGTCGCCGGGCGCGGTAAGATCAATGGCCTGGTCGCTTGCGCTTTGCGCCTGATTTTCAAATGTTTCACGGAGCGAATCGTATTTTGATTCCGCCGTTTGTTTGAGGCGGTTGACCAGCTGACCATAATCGCGTTTGCGCTCGTTGGGTACGTTGCGCATTTCTTCCATCAGGTTTTTTATCAGCCCTTTGGCGCCGAGATAGTGGATGCGAAACTGCTCGAGCGCAGCGGCGTCGGCAGGCGATTGTGCTTCGATTTCGGCGAGTGTCTGGCCGGCTTTTTCAAAAATATCAGTCATGTTTGATCGGCGTGTTTGGTCAAACGCGCATTCTTTCAGTAAAACAGGGCGCAAAATTGGCGTTTTTTTTCGTATGTTTTACTGCACTTTGTCGCCCCGCAGTATCCGGTATCGTTTTCGGGCATCCACGGCATACACGCTTCCTGAATAATCGAGGAATATTTTCTCATAAATTTCCTTTGCTTTTTCCAGGTCGTTCAGTTTGTGTTCGTAAATCAACCCCATCGCATACAAGGCGTTGTCGGCCCGAATGTCTTCCTTGAATTTGTCGGCAACTTCCTGATAAAGCGGCAGGGCTTTTTCGTAGTTGCGTTGTTTTTCCCAAATTCGCGCTTCGAGATACAGGATGTCATCCTGGAGGGAGTGTTCGGGAAAGTTGC